>JAHJDS010000401.1 GCA_018812395.1 Pseudomonadota bacterium | reverse complement strand
GGTACTCGGCCGAAATGTTTTGGCTCATGTCGGTCACCTCCTCTGGGGTTGTTCAACCCCGGTTTAGACGCCAGTCGTAGTCCTGGTAGTCGACGCCGGCGCTCTCGGCGTGGGCCTCGAGCCAGGACCGGTCCTCGGGTTCATACAGAAAACGGGCGATGAACCGCAGGCGCTCGGCCTGGGTCCGGCCGAAGTCCGGGGCGTACCACTTGAAGATTCGGGACAAGGTCACCCGATTCGCCTCCCGGTCCAGTTCCACGCCGCCGGCGCCCACGACGGTCTGGGCGCTGACGGTCAGTTGTTGGTCCAAGTCTCGAGGGGTGTAGACCTCGATGGGCGGGCAGGACGACGAGGCGCAGACCAGGGCGAAGTGAATCCGGGGCTCGAGGGGCGTCACGACGTGCGTCAGCCGCGGGTCCTTGCCCTTGAACGGACGGAACAACGCGTTGGGCGGCCGGACGTTGCCCCGCAGGACCCCGTGCTCGATGTCATCCGGGGTGAACTCCAGGCCGCCGACCCGATACCGGATGCGCCGGAAGAAGTTGCGCACCTCCTTCACCGAATCGACGATCCCCAGCTCGATCACCCCGTGGATGACCAGGACGTTGTAGAGGTTGATCCAGAAGGCCAGTCTCTCGTCCCGCCCCTGGAGGCGGTCCAGGTCGAGTTGGTTCAGGCAGCGGCCGATCTCGACGTAACGTCGGTAAAGGGGCGAATCGGCCATCCGCTCGTAGGCCACCCGGCCTTGTTTCACGTCGAAAAAGGACCCCCGCAGGACGTTCATCGCGCCCTTGAGTTCAACGGCCACCCGCTCGGCGCCGAGGTCCAGGGCGCAATCACCCTCGTTGAGCAGGTTTTGTCCCGTGAGCAGCACCCGGCTCCGGCCGGGGGTCGCCTGATCGGCCACGGCCTGCTTGGCCCGCCGCAGGGCGACCACGCTGTTGATGTAACCGATGTGGGTGAAGGCCTGGGGGAAATTCCCCAGGGGTTCGCGCCACTCGGGATCGTACTGTTCGGCGAAGAGACCGAGGTGGTTGGCCGCGCCCTCGACCCGGCGGAGCAATTCCTCGGCCCGCTCCAAATGGCCGCCGGCGATCAGGCAGTCGATCAGCCAGAAGGTGCACAGCAGGAAGACGCCCTCTTGACCGGGCAGACCGTCGTCAACCCGGTAGCGGTACAGAAATCCATCTTCACCAAGCTCGCGCTCGATACGGGCGATGGTCGTCTGGACCCGGCTGTCGTCGATGGGCAGGAAGCCGACCAGCGGAATGAGCAGGGCCGTGGCGTCCAGGTCCTCCGCACCGTAACGCTGGACAAAGGCCCGCTTGGTCCGGCTGTACCCCCGGTCGAGGACATCGGCCTTGATCGCCGTCCCGGCCGCCTCCCACTTCTCGAGATCGCCCGGGAAGCCGTAGCGGCGGGCGATGGTCAGGCCCCGGTCCAGGGCCACCCAGCACATGACCTTGGAGTGGACGAAGTGGTGCGGCCCGCCCCGGACCTCCCAGATGCCCGCGTCCGGTTCCGACCACACCTCGGCCACGTGGTCGCACACCCGGGCCAGAAAGGGCCACAGCGAGACGTCGATCTTGCCCACGTAATGGCTGAGCTTGAGCGCCGCGTCCATGACTTCACCGTAGACATCCATCTGTCTCTGGTGGGCGGCCCCGTTGCCGACGCGCACCGGCCGGGAGCCCTTGTACCCGTCCAGGTGATCGAGTTCGACCTCGGTGAGGTCGGTCTCGCCCCGCAGGCCGTACATGATCCGCAGGTGGGAGACATCCGTCGCCGAGCACAGGCCCTCGAGCCACCTTAGATAGCCCTCGGTCTCGGACAGATGACCCAGCTCGAACAGGGCCTGCAGGGTGAAGGCGCTGTCCCGGAGCCAGGAATAGCGGTAGTCCCAGTTGCGCACCCCGCCCAGGTGTTCGGGCAGGGAGGTGGTCGGGGCGGCGGCGATGGCCCCGGTGGGGTCGTAATCGAGCAGCTTGAGCAGCAGGGCCGAACGGTTGACCATGGACTCGCAGGGCCCCAAATCCACCGCCCGGCCTGTCTCGCTGCGCTGCAGCCAGCGCCGCCAAAAGCCCTTGGTCCGCGACAGCAGGACCTTGCCCCGGGAGACCTTGAGGGGCTCGGCGGCCCCCGGGCCGTGGACCAGGCGCAGCCAGGCCTGCTCCCCGGCCTCGAGGGTCCAGGTCGCCTCGGCCCTGGCCTCGGTCACACTCAGATCGTGGGTGGCGCTCAGCCGGACCTCCTCCCCGCCGCCCCGGGCCAGAACCGCCTGCGGCCCCTCGGCGCTCAGGCCGGTCTCGGCCCGGGCGTAATCAAAACGAGGCTCGAACACGACCTCGAATTCCATTTGGCCGGCGGTTACTTCGACTTGACGGTAGAGTTCGTGGGTCGCCTCCTCCAGTTCCAGCGCCCCGCCGGCCGGAATGGGCATGAAGTCCACCAGCCGGGCCCGGCCGTGACGGGTGCGCCACAGCGTCTCCAGGACGTTGGTTCCGGGCCGGTAGCGGGCCGTGGCGTCGTACTCGCCCCGGGGCCGGACCCTGAACCGCCCGCCCTTTTCATCATCCAGCAGGGCCCCGAACACGCTGGGCGAGTCCAGATAGGGCAGGCACAGCCAGTCGATCGACCCGTCCCGACCGACCAGGGCCGTGGTGTGCAGGTTGCCGATAACGCCGTAGTCGCCGATCGGTTTGTACACTATCGCTCCGGTGTCCGGCAGGCGCGACCGCGCAGATTGAAGAACAGCTTGAGGCCTTTCTTGACCTTGTCTGAGAAGATCTTGGTGGCCAGCAGATCGCCGGCCACCCGCTTGTTGATCTCGGCCAGGGTCGGGTAGGGATGGACCGCCGCGGCCAAGGTGGACAGCTTGACCTTGCCGCCCAGGACGGCCACCCACTCGGCCAGGAGTTCGCCGGCCGACGGCCCCAGGATCTGGACGCCGATCGGTTTTTCACGATCGTCGAGGATCATCTTGATCTTGCCCTCGGCTCCGCCCTCGGCCAGGGCCCGGTCGTTGCTTATGAAAAACTCGGTCCAGGCCGTGGCGTCGATCCCCGCTTCCTGGGCCGCCTTTTCGTTCATCCCGATCGAGGCCAACTCGGGCCGGGTGTAGGTGCACCAGGGCAGCCAGGTGTAGTCCACCCGGCGCGGCAGATGAAAGACGGCGTTGGAGACGACGATGCCGCCTTCGTATCCGGCGGCGTGGGTGAACTGGAACGTCCCGGTGACGTCGCCCGCGCCGAAGACGTGCTTTTGAGTCGTCCGAAGGCGATGGTCCAGTTTGAGGCCCTTCCGGTCGAACTCGACCCCGGCTTGGTCCAGGTTCAGCCCGTCCAGGTTGGGCCGGCGGCCCAGGGCGACCAGCAGGGCCTCGGCCCGCAGGGTCGTTTCCTGACCGTCTTTGGGCCTGACCACCACCTCCCGGACCGTCCCGGCGTCGGCCGCCCGGACCGTGGTGGTGTCGAGCATGACCCGGACGCCCTCGCCCCGCAGGCGGGCCATGACCGCGTCGGCCATGTCTCGATCCTCTTTGCTCAGGATCTGGCCCGAGCGCTGGACCATGGTCACTGAGGTCCCCAGCCGGGCGAAGGCCTGGGCCATCTCGACGGCGATGGGCCCGGCCCCGAGGACGATCATCGACGTGGGCAGCTTGTCGAGATAGAAAATCTCCTTGTTGGTCAAATAGGGCGTTCGATCCAGGCCCTCGAGGGGCGGGGCCGCCGGCGACGACCCGGTGGCGATCACCCAGGACTTGGCCGTGAACGGCCGGCCGTCGACCTTGACCTTCCGCTCATCCACGAACTCGGCCGGGCCGAACTCGACCCTGACCCCCAGATCGCAGAAGCGCTCCTCTGAGTCGTGCTTCTGGATGACGTCGATCACGGCCTTGATCCGGTCCCGGACCGACGAGAAATCCACCGGCAACGGCCCCACGGCCGGCAAACCCCAGGCCGGGGCGTTTTTGAGCGCATGAAAAACCTCGGCCGTCCGGATCAGGGTCTTGGACGGCACGCAGCCGAAGTGCAGGCAGTCCCCGCCCAGGACCGGCTCCCTCTCGACGAGCAAGGTCTTGGCCCCGGCCTGGGCCGCGCCGGCGGCCACGGTCAACCCGGCCGAGCCGCCGCCGATCACGCCGAGGTCATAGTCGTAGGCCATGGCTCACGCCCCCTTTTCTTCCGCGACGCCCCGGCCGGCGCGTCGCCGGATGAGGCCGATGACCCGCTTGGCCACCAGCGGAAAAATTCCCAGGATGACGAAACTGAGGATCAGTTCCCAGGACAAGATGCCCCTCAAAAAGTCGGACGTGACCACGGGCAGGGTCACGTCGAAGACTTCGGGGACCGCCCGGTCCAGACCCAGGGCGGCGATCTTCTCCTGACCGGTGCTGATCAGGTGGCCGAGTTGAGCCCCGGCGTAGACGTAAACGGCCGTCCCGGGCAGCATCCCCACCTGGCTGACCCAGTAATAGGTCAGCAGACGAATCCGGGTCAGCCCCATCACTAGGTTGATCACGAAAAAGGGAAAGATGGGCACCAGCCGCAGCGTGAATAAATAGAAGGCCCCCTCCCGCTCGATGCCGCGGTTGACGGCCGCCAGCTTGTCGCCGTATTTTTGTTGAATCGGCTCGCCCAAAACGAACCGGGCCACGCCACAGGCCGCCGTGGCCCCGATGGTGCTGGCAAAGGACACGGTCACCAGGCTCACCCAGAAGCCGAAAATCGCGCCGCCCATCAGGGTCATGATCGTCGCCCCGGGCAGGGACAGGGCCGTCACCACGATGTAGGCCAGGAAGTAGAGGCCCACCATCATCAATGGATTGGCCTGGTGGTAGGCCTCAAAATTGCCCCAGTATCGCTGGATCTGTTCCAGGGTGAAGAAACGGTGCCAGCCCAGGACAAAAAACAAGACCACCAGGCCGACCATCACCCCCAGGACGATCAGTTTCTTTGACAGGCTTCGGCTCATGGTTCGCGATCCCCTCAAATATCCAGGTCAGAATTGCCCCCCCCGGCCTTCGGGCCGAACGGAATTTTGCCGCAGGCCTTAATTAGAATATCAGACCGCAGCCCGCTTTTCAGACCCGACCGCCAAATGCAGTCAGTCAGGGGTGGCCGGTGGCCAGGACTTCGCCTCGACCGGTCCCCCCTCAGCGGCGGGAGTTGACAATCAGCCCTACCCGAAACTATATTAAATGACTCACAATAAGGATTGAACGGGGGCCGCGATCACTCCTGACGGCAAATACGCCCCGCCCCCGTCGAGCGCCGCATGGAAGTGGTATTCGACATCGCCCTGACCCTGGACCAGCTCGTCGGCGCCGCCGCCGCCCGGCCCCGCGACCCCGTCTTCTGGATCGCGGTCATTTCGGTGCTCGGCCCGATCATCGGCTCGGCCCTGGGGGTCCTCAGGCGTCCGTCCTTGGCCTTCGTCCGCAACATGCTGTCCTTTGCCGCCGGGGTGATGCTGGCCATTTCCTTTCTGCACCTCATCCCCCAGAGCATCTCGGAGTCCTCGATCTGGCTGTGCATGGCGGGGCTCTTCCTCGGCGCCCTGGTGATGTACGGCCTGGACCGGATCATTCCCCACATTCACCCCGAGTTGTGCGCCCCGGAGTTGGGCCAGAACCTGAAACGGACCTCGGTCTATCTGATCTTCGGGATATTTCTGCACAACTTCCCCGAGGGCATGGTCATCGCCATCGGCGGGCAGGCCCAATTTTCGCTGGCCATCGCCCTGGCCATCGCCATCCACAACATTCCGGAAGGGATCTGCACCTCGGCCCCCTTCTTTCACTCCACCGGTCGCCGGTTCCGGTCGTTTCTGGTGTCCTCGTCCACGGCCATCCCCATTTTGGCCGGGTTTCTTCTGGCCCGCTACCTGTTCCAGGGCATCCAGGGCGGCGTCATGGGTTTGATCGTCGGGGCCACGGCCGGACTGATGATCTACATCACCGTGGACGAACTCATCCCCTCGTCCCTGTCCGGCCAGGACCACAAGACCATCTTTTCGCTGCTGGTCGGGGTGATGTTCGTCATCGTCCTCAAGGCCATCTAAGGCTTTCTTTCCCTAACGCCCCTTGGAGAGCCTTCTCACGGACGGACTTGCCAGGCCATTGGTTTTGGGGCACCATGGCCTGAGGTGACCGTCAGGCGGAGGATGTTGGTTTGCGGGCCATGACGACCGATCTCGAATCCAGGGGCCGCCGCCGGGCAAGCGCTCGCCGGGGCGCGGTCCGGGCGATGGTGCTGGCGTCGTCGGTCTTGGTCTCGGCCCTGACCGCCCCCGGCGCCATGGCCGCCCGGGACTGGCCCCCCTGGCGGCCGGGGCAGGGGCTCCAGATCACCCGATCGCCCCAAGCGACGGCCCGTCCCCTCACGTTTCGATTGAGGGGCCTGACCGGAAGCCGGGTCCTGGCCCGGCTGACAACGCCGCTCAAGCTCGCCCCGCCGACGACGCGTCTGGTGTTCAAGGTGGTGGTCACTTCCCGGATGACCAAGCCGCTGACTTGCCTCCGGCTGCTCCAGGGCGTGGTCAACCACCAAAGACGGGTCATCGCCGCGGCCCTGGGCCCGTGGACCTGCCTGACCCCCGGCCAATCGCGCTGGCTGTGGATCGAGTACCACCCGACCATGGACGCGGCGGCCGTCACCTGGCTCCTGGAGCGCCGAAGCGGCGAGGTCGAGTCCATCGCCCTGGACCTGACCAACACCACGTTGCGCGGCAAGGGCGCGCTCTTGCCCCGGGTCCGGATCAACGACCCCCTACCCCCGTCGCCCCCCGCCCCCGGCCGCCGGCGGGCGCGGCCCCTGCCCCTGACCTATCGCCTCAAACCGGGCCTCGAAAAAGTCCATCCCCGGCTGTTCTTCTCGCCCCGGGCCACGGCTAGGTACCGCGCCCTGATCCACGGGCCGCTCCGGCAACAATTCGCCCGGTTGAGGTCCTTCATTGACCGCAAGGTCAACGAGACGCCGCCCGCCTGGCCCATTCCCGGGGCCGGCGAGCTGCACCCCTGGGTCTTGGCCGGCTACCGGGTATTTCTCAACGCCGGGATGTACCGACTCACCGGGGAACGCCGATACCTCGACGCGGCCTTGACCTGGGCCCGGTCCGTGGCCTCGTGGCCGGACTGGGGCCGGGGGGAATTCAAGAACAACGACCTGGGCGCGGCCCACCTTTTG
>JAHJDS010000400.1 GCA_018812395.1 Pseudomonadota bacterium | reverse complement strand
GACATGCTGGCCATCAACAACGGTTCCAAGCACGGCAACTACCTCGAGGGCGAGCCGATCAGCATCGATCTGGAGCGGACCGGCGAGATCTACGACGCGGTGAAGCGCCACGGCGTGGTCATCGCCCAGCACGGCATCACCGGCACGCCGATGCACCTGGTGGGTCTATTCGCCGACTACGGCATTCGCAAGGGCAACGTGGGCACCCACTGGCAGAACGTGGCCCACCAGCACCTGCCGGCGGACCTGATGGCCGAGATGAAGGCCTGGGCCGAGTCCGAGAACAAGAGCATCAAGATGGCGGCCAAACCGTTCAAGGAGCGGATCGACGCCATCGCGGCGAAAGACGCGGCGGCCATCGAACAGGCGGCCTGCGAGACGGCCAAGGAGTTCTTCGTCGCCTTCCGGGCCCCGGGCACGGCCAGTCGGGTCATCGCCGGCCTGTAACCGTCGTGGCCCTGCGGATCATCGCCGGTCGGTTCAAGGGCCGTCGGCTGCGGGTCCCCCGGGGTCAGGCCGTCCGGCCCACGACCGAGCGGGTTCGGGAGGCGGTGTTCGACATTCTGGGGCCGAGGGTGGCCGGGGCCGTGGTGCTGGACCTCTTCGCCGGCACGGGGGCCATGGCCCTCGAGGCCCTGAGTCGCGGCGCGGCCCGGGCCGTCCTGATCGAGGCGAACCCGGAATCGATCCGGGCCGCCAACCACAACGTCGAGGCCTTGGAGGTGGCCGACCGAGTCAGGATCATATCCCGGGACGCCCGGCAAGGGCCGGGGCCGGGCGACGACCGGTTCGACCTGATCTTCGTTGATCCGCCTTATGGGGAGGCCACGGCCGCCGCGGCCTTTGAGGGCGTCGGTCGATCGAGGCGCCTGCACCCGGACGGAATCATGATCGTCGAGCACGCCGCCCGGTTGGATTTACCCGATGTAACTTCGCACCTCGAGCGCATTGACCAGCGCCGATACGGGCGCACCTGCGTCAGCTTTTACGTTTGCCGCCAGACCGAGAAAAAGGACAGTCGCCGATGACCAAAACAGCCATCTACCCCGGATCGTTCGACCCCATCACCAACGGACATCTGTCGATCATTCGCCGCGGTCTCGAGATCTTCGACAACATCGTCGTCGCCGTGGCCATCAACTCGGACAAGAAGCCCCTGTTCACCACGGAAGAGCGGCTGGAGATGATCGCCGAGGTGGTCAGCCCCTATCCCAACGTCTCGGTGGACAGCTTCACCGGACTGCTGGTGGAATACGTCGTCTCCCAGGGGTCGAACGTCATCCTCCGGGGGCTGAGGGCCCTGTCCGATTACGAATACGAATTTCAGATGGCCCTCATGAACCGACGCCTCTCCCGCGACGTTCAGTCCGTGTTCATGATGACCGACTACAAGTGGTTCTACATCTCTTCGACCATCATCAAGGAGGCCGCCCAGCACGGCGGTTCGGTCGGCGCCCTGGTTCCGGAGGTCGTCGAGAAAAGACTCAAACAGAAATTCGCCAAGAAATAGGCCACCGGTTCGATTCGGAGCGGTGGGCGAGAGCCTCCCCGGTCAGAAGTCGGAGTCCGACAGGCAGTGCCAATGTAGACGGTCGTCCAGGTCGGGGGGTGGCGGGTAGTCCTCTTCCCGGCCGCCGACCAGGACCAGACGGAACCGATTCAGCCCCCGCTCGTCCCGCCACCTCCGGCCGCGCTCCAGGAGGGCGGCGGCGATTTCCCGGTCCGCCGCGGCGGCGTCCACCAGGTGGACCAGCAGCCGGCGGCCGATGGTCAGTTCCAGGACGTCCGGCAGATAAACGTCGGTCACCAGGCGGCGCTCGAGATGGTCGAAGACCTCGGCCGGACAGCCGCATCCCAGGCGCCCCTGGACCAAGTCCTCGACCGGCCCTCGGGCGTCCATCTGCATAGCCCAGTCCGCCGGGGCCGTCTTTTTCCTCGAGATCATTTCCCGTCCTTTTCCCCGAACACTTGGGCCGAGAAGACGTAGATCTCGGCGCCGGGATCGCGCCAGCAGCCGGGCCCCAGGCCGGCCTTGACGCAGGTCTGGTCGAGGAAGGTGTCTCGGTCCCAGCCCCACTCGACGGCCACCTGGGGCAGCAGGACCCCGCGGCAGGAGCCTTGAATGAGGTAGACGCCGTGGCGGCCGACCTCGATCAGGCTCGGGTCCTCGATCCGCCTCAGCGGCGTGAGGACCGAAATCTCGAGGTCCACCTCGGCCAGTTCGTCACCGGACAGCGGCGGGAAACGGGGATCCTCGAAGGCCGCCGCCCGGGCCATGTCCTGGACCGTCTCGGCCAGGGTGCCGCTCCCCTGGAAGTTGCCGATACAGCCGCGCAATCGGCCGTGCCGGTGCAAGGTGACAAAGGCCCCGCCCTCCCGGGCCAGCGCCCCTTGGGCCTCGATTCGGGGCGGCCCTTGGCCGGCCAGGCGCACCTCGATGGAGTCCCGGGCCAGTTCGAGCAGTCTCCGTTGCTCGTCGGCGGTCAAGGTCTATTCATCGGTCATCGCCTTCCCCCTGGCGCCAGGCTAGATAATCCTGGATGATTCGGCGGTGGTCAAAGGCCACCTGGTCGGGCAGGTCGGCCGGGTCGAAGAGTCGGACCCGGGCGGCGTCGTCCCCGGCGTGGGGGCGTCCTTGGCCTCGGGCGACGTAGACGGTGGTGACGGTGTGGTGGCGCGGGTCGCGCTCCGGATCGGAATAGGTGTGCAACTGGTGGACCAGTTCCGCCTCGAGCCCGGTCTCCTCGGCCGCCTCCCGGACGGCCGCCCGCTCCAGGGATTCGCCGTAGTCCACGAACCCGCCGGGCAGGGCCCAGCCGGGCGGGGGATTGAGCCGCTCGACGAGTACGATCCGCGGTCGGTCGTCCTGATCCGCCATCTCGATGATCACGTCCACCGTGGGAATCGGGTTGTGGTAGGCCTTGATCTTGGCCCCGCAGCCCGGGCATCGCACGTGGCTCACCTAGTCCCTCGTCCCCTGGTTCGGCGCCTCGCGGCGGACCAGCGCCAGCGCCCCCCCGCCGGTGAAATAGTGCTCGAAACGCCCCTGGCAACGGGGCATGAGCAGCAGGCAATTGATGGCGTCCTGTCGGCCGCACACCTGGGCCGGCCCCTGGGGCGCCACCCGGTCCGGACAGACGACCCGCCTCATCTGGACGAAGGTCTTCTCGATGATGCGCTGGCGGGCCTTTTCCAGGGCCCGGCTCGGCCCGCCCACTTGAAAGCGATCCAGGCGAGCCAGGTCGCTCAAGGTCATTCGGCTCAGCCGACGCCGCTCCTGGAGCAGGACGCAGCGCCACGCCTCGAGGGCCTCGCCCGAAGTCGGCCGGCGGCACCGGCCCCGGACGTAGTAGGCGCACGAACGCGCGTCGATGGTCACGACCCGACCCATGTCTCAGCCTGCCGCCGCCTCGGTGGCGGGCACGACCCTCAGGGGATCACCGGGCCGAACCCGGCCGCCCGAGAAGACCTTGGCGAAAATCCCCTCGAGGGGCATGATGCACTCGCCGCTCAGCTGCTTGATGGCGCAGCCGGCGTGGCATTTCTTGCCGATCTGAGTCACTTCGAGGACCACCCCCTCCCCGGCCCGCAGTCGCGTGCCCAGGGGCAGGGTGTGCAGTTCGAGGCCCCGGGTGGTCAGGTTCTCGGCAAAATCGCCCGGCCCGACCTCCAGGCCCTGGGCGATCATCTTGGCGATGGATTCCTCGGCCAGAAGGGACACCTGGCGATGCCAGGCGCCGCGGTGGGCGTCGCCTCGGACGCCGACGCCGACCTCGAGGTCGACGGTTTCGACCGGCGTCTTCCGGACGCCTTTTTCTTCGCTGACGTTGACGGAGATGATTTCCATGATTTCGTTCCGTTCTTTCGGCCGGCGCCGACTCAGCCCCCGGCCCGGGCCTCCCGGCGCTCCTCAGCCCACAGCCGGCGGGCCAGGTCCAAGATACACAGTGACCACGGCGCCCCGGGGCGATCCAGGACATGGGGGCGCCCCCGGAGGGCGGCGTGTTTGACCAGCGGGTCCCGGGGCAGCACCCCCAACAGGGTCAGGGTCAGGGCCAGGTTTCGGTGGGCCAGTTCGGCCAGCGCGTCAAAGACCTTCCTCTCGGCCGGGTCGTCGAGCAGGTTGACCACCACCCGGGGGGCGAACCGGGCGGCCGTTTCCCGGACCGCGGCCGCCGAGCCGGGCTCGGCCTCGGCGTCAAGGACCTCGATCAGTTTCAGGGTCGTGTCCAGGCCGCGGGCGTTCTCCGGGAGGCGGGCCTCCTCGGCCAGTTCGGCCGCTCGTTCGTGGCCGGCCCGTTTGAGGGCGGCGATGATCACTCGGTACGAACACATCTTCAAAAAGCCGTAGGCCTTCATCTGGGCGGTGACCTCGGGGGTGGTCACCAGCAACGCCTCGTCGGCCATGGCCAGGAGGTCCAGATTGTGGTACGCCCCGCCGGAACCCAGGTCGACCACGACCGCGTCGCCCCGCAGATTTTTGAGGTGATCCATCAGGCGACTTTTCTGACCTCGGTTCAGATCGGCCGCGCCCAAGACGTCGCCCCCGCCGCCGAGAAACCGGAGTCCCGGGACATCGGTGTCCATGACCGCCTCGTGCAGGGGCATCTTTTCATACAGAAAATGAAAGACGCCCAACTCCGGCTCCGGGAGGCCCAAAATCAGACCCGCCCCGCCTTGATCCAGGTCCGCCAGGGTCACCACCGCCCCCAGCCGGGTCAGGACAGCGGCCAGGTTGGCCGCCAGCACCGACTTGCCCACCCCGCCCGGGGGGCCGGCCACGGCAAACAGTCGGGATCGTTCTTCAGCGGGCATCAACTAATTATAAATAATAACCACCTCCGAGCAAACTATTTCCCCGCCGAGATCAAATGACCACTCACCCCGGACCGGGTGGCGAGTCGCTCTCTCGGGCCGGCGTCGTCTCCGGACGGCCCCCGTCGGCCTGATTATTGGCCGAGCATCTTGTGCTTGAGGCTGGCGCTGGCGGGGTTTTCGCCCAACCACACGGCGAACAGGGCCCGCATGAAATCCCGGCCCTTGATGAGGCCCAACTTCTTGGCCCGAAAGGTGACCGCCGTCCCTTTTTTGGGGACGTAGGTCAACACCAGCCGGTCGCCCGGTTTGGGCTTGGTGGTTTTTAAAAGGCGGATGAACTTCTCGATCCGGGGACCCACCGCCTTGAGCGTGGCGGCGGTGTTGTTGTTGTGAAGCCCGCGGTTCAAGGCGTCAATCAGTTTGCGCCGGGTCAGGTTTTTCGCTCGGATGCGGATCTGCTTGACTTGCTCGGAGGCGACGGCCTTGTGGTCGTTTTTAGTCGGCCGCTCCAGGTACAGGCCGGCCACGTAGACGGTGTTGAAGAATCTCTTCCGCTCGCCCGCGCCGGCCAGGGTGAGCTTCTTGCCGGCCACCCTGATCTTGTCAGGAAAGTGTCGGTACTTTTTGGCCGGCTTGATTTTTCTGGCCTTTTTGATTGGCTTAACCGGCGCGGCCTTTTTGGCCGGCTTGGCCGGTTTGGCCGGGGCGGCGGGCGAAGGGGAGGGGATCAGGCTGACGGCGGCCGTCAGGACCAGGGCCAGCCGGATCGTGGCGAAATTTCGGGGCCAACCCTTGGCGTTCCCTTTGTTGGCGGCGAGCATACCCCTCCCTCTCCGATGGGGTGCCTCAGCTTCGGGATGATGGGGCCGCGGCCGGTCCGGCTAGGCCCAGGATCAGATACGGTCGTACACGAACTTCAGGACCAAGGTGTTGACCGCGTTATAGATGTCCTCGTCGGTGCCGAAGATGTCGATGATGGACTTGTGGTTGATCAGTTTTTCGACGATGAACGCGGTCAGGTAAAGCGAGATGAAGTTCGGTCGGGGCACCACCGTTCTAAACGGCGAGATCTGATACTGGATGTCGAAGTCGTCGGCGTAGACCAGTTGATTGAGCGTGGCGGTCAGTTGCCGCTCCAACTCCCGTTTGTTGTTGGTCTCGACCAGACCGGTCTCGATGAGCTTCATCGCCACCTGGTTGGCCAATTCGTCCTCGCAGTCCCTCAGGACGTTCAGGGCCCTGATTCGCTGCTGTTCTTTCCCCGTGTCCAGCCGGGAGATGACGTTCTCCTCGCGGACATTGGGATGATAGTGCTTCGCCATTTTGTCCTTCTTTCGTCCGTATACTCCCGGTCGAGGCCGGCGAATCGGGCCGCCCCGGTCTGGCGGGAGCGCAGATTGTCCTCGTCGTGATTCCGGTGATTAAGGCTATCACAGATGATGGGGAAAAGCTTTTAAAAAAGGCGGGATGGATCAATTTATTTTGGCCCCTCAGCCGGGCTCGAACTTCGCGTGGCGGCGCCTTTTCCGGGGCCGAATTAGCGACGGCAAGGCCGGTGGATCATCCGGCCCCGGCGTTGAGCCCTGATTCCCGGGATTCGGTGACCGAACCCTTTGAAATCCAGAACCAAGGGTCGGATTACCGGAACCCTCGAAAAAAAATGACACCTATAACAGCAACTTATACACCGGCACGGATTGTGCCTTAATATCGGGCGGGCACTTTGCAGTGACTGGACGAGTATGAACCCGAGCAGGGAGGACGTCATGGCCAAGAAAAAGAGAATCATCGGCGCGGGGCTGATTCTGGGCGTTGCCGTGTTCATTCTGGCCGGATGTGTGCCGGCCGATATGTACGGTGAAAACCCCTTCTTCAGCAACCAGCAGCCGGCATCCTATAACAACTACTATATGTATCAGCCGCCGGTGGTTTATCATCAACCGATGGTCGCCTATCAACCGGCTCGCCCCAACTACTGGCGACGCTACCAGCGTCGGCGGGTGTATTGGAATCACCGCCGCAACCAGCGCTGGTACCGCAATTACCGCCAGCGCCGTATGTACCGTAACAACGGCCGGGGAGCCGCTTGGGGCAACCGCAACCAGGGCCGCCGCCGGGTTTTCCGTAACCAGGGCGGTGCGCCGGGTGGCGGGCAGTTCCGCCGCACCCGGGTCAACCGGTCATTCACTCAGGGTCCGCGGTTCAACCCTGGCGGCGGGACGCGCTTCCGGTCAAGAGGCGGCGGTGGCGGCGGTGGTGGCCGTTCGACCAGGCGCCGCTGGCGGAGGCCGTAACGCCTTATCGTGCCTAGCCGTCCAGACCCTGTCTAGATAAACCGATCAGGCCCCGGAAGGGGCCTGATTTTTATTGCCCAAATCATCGGTGTTGATTCAGTCGGATGTGGGAAAATAGGGACAGTCACCTATTTTTTTTAAGCGCCCTACGGTAGGATGGACGGAGTGAAAAATAGGTGACTGTCCCTATTTTCCCCGACTGGCAAGCTGTCTGGGCCACCCTCGGTCAGGCTTTAGTGGCCTGCCGGGATGTGCGGCGCTTCGCCGCGCATCCTGACAAGTGTGCGCCAGCACCCCGGGGGGTGCGGGGGGCCGGGCAGGCCCCCTGCATCTTCGCATTTAAAGCGTCGTGGCGATGACCACCTTCTGGATCTGGCTCGTGCCCTCGTAGATCTGGGTTATCTTGGCGTCGCGCATCATCCGCTCCACCGGGTACTCCTTGACAAAACCGTACCCGCCCAAGATCTGGACCGCGTCGGTAGTCACGGACATGGCCGTTTCCGCGGCGATGAGCTTGCTCATGGCCGACAGCCTGACCGCCTCGGTGGACAGGCGGTTCATGTCTTTCGGAAAACTCTCGTACAAGGCGCAGGTCTTGTAGACCAGTTGCCGGGCGGCCTCGGTCTTGGCCGCCATGTCGGCCAGCATCCAGTTCAGGCCCTGGAAGGAGAAGATGGGCCGACCGAACTGTTTGCGCTCCTTGGCATAGGCCACGGCGTAATCGAGCGCCCCCTGGGCCAGGCCCAGGGCCTGGGAG
>JAHJDS010000399.1 GCA_018812395.1 Pseudomonadota bacterium | reverse complement strand
CTGGCCTTCGGGCCGTCGGCCTCGGAGACAACCCAGGCCCCGGGGAACATGGCCAGGACCTCGGCCAGGCGGTCATCTGTCGGGGCGGCGTCGGGTATTGCCGACACTTCGGGGGCGGCCTGTTCGTCGGCCCCGGCCTCGGGCCACAGGCCCGCCTTCATTAATCCAGCCACGACCCAGGCCCGGACGTTGCCCCCGGCCTGGTAATAGTCGCCCGGGTCTTTCCCCTCGGGGACGGGCCAGCGTTTGTGGTTCGGGAAGTTGGCGGCCCACCATGACCACGCCTCTTTTGCCCCGGCCGCGTCAAAGTCCAGGGCGACCAGGACCACCTTGGCCTGGGCCACCATGGCGGCCGTGTCGGTATCCGGTCGGCCTTGAGCGAACCCGAGGGCTACGACTCCGACGTTGACCGGGAGGCCCCGGGTCTCTTGCCAGATCAGGAGTCCATCAAGTTCGGACTCGACAACTACCACCGCCTCGGGCTGGCCCTCGGCCAAGACCATGGGCGTCCCGGCGTCCGACCCGGCCAGGCACAAGTAACGGGGCGATGCCTTGGGGTCCAATTGCCGGACCCGGATTCGCCCCACCCGGTCATCAACCGAGTAGGCAATGGTTAAGCCGGCGGGGATATTCATCTGCCGGTCAAGGCCCCATGGCCCGCCGGGCCGCTGTAAGCGGGCGGGATTCCACCCGAGTATTACCCGGACCCGGCCGACCTTAAGACCGTTGCGAATGATCGAATCAGACAGGCCGCGGCCGGCCAGGTAGGCCCGAGCGTCCGTTCCGGCGGCACTGGTCAGTTTGTCCCTGAACCACCCGGCGGCCGTGGCGGCAGTATCCGACCAGGCCGGGGGGCGGGGTTCGGACTCCCGGGGCGTCCAGTCCGGGGGGTTAGGCTTGGCCCTGGTCGGTCGTCTGGCCCCTGGGGCGTCCAGTTCTTTCCCGACCAGGCGGGCCGCCTCGGGGAAGTCCAGGCCCCGCACGTCCCGAAGGTACTGGATCAGGTCTTGCGTTTCGAAACCATAACAATGCCGACAGGTCCATTTCCCGCCGTCGCCCAACGTGGGCCAACAGGCAAGCCTGTCCCGACCACCGCAAACGGGACACGGCCCCTTGTACTCGCCGCCCCGGGTGGTGGCCTTCCGCTTCGGGGTGATTCCATCCTCGGCAAGTAGGTCTAGGATGTTCATGTTTTGCCTTGCAAGGTGGTGAACCCTGTCCCTACCCTAACGGGGGGCGAAACCCCCCTAAGTGGGGAATGGGTTTTCCCCCTTTTAGGGGGTAAAATTTCCCACTTCCCACTTGTAGTATTTTCAACAAGTTATCTCCACCCGGGAAGTGAGAAATGGGCTAAGTGGATTTCCCGCTTTCCCACTTCGCCCTTTTGCTTGTCATCTCGGCCAGTTGGGTGGTGGAAAATTGATTTTTCCTCACCATTTCCCACATCCCCATTTCCTCACTTAGCGCCCCCTTGGGGGCTTGTCGAGGTCACCCGATAGGTGCTTTTGCGGCCCGAAGTATCCAGGTCAAGCCACCCCTCACCGTGCGCCAGGTCCAGGGCGTTAGCCAGGTCCATGCTTTGGGTTATGGCGACCCCGCCCCCGACCAGCTCGGTTAGTTTCCTGGCAACGGCCGCCCCCTTGGTTGTCTTGGTCAGGTCGCGGCGGGAATAAGTCTCCCCGGCGCTTGCGTCCTCTGCCAGCAAATCACAAAGGGCCTCGGCAATCCGCTTCAGGCGTTCAAGGCCCAACCGGGCGGGGATAAGTATCCCGCCCTCTCCCCGCTCGTAATATGTGGGGGCTGGCCATTCGGCCTCATAGCTGGCCTTGCTGATGTCCAAGACCAAATAGTCTCGGGGGTTGACCGAAAACTTTTTCCCGTCCTTGTCGTTCATCCGGCGTAGTCCGGCCCACCACCTGGCCCCGTCAAAAAAGCTACTTGCGCCACGTCCCCCGGCCGCCCTGGGGTCGCTTTCGCGGGCGACCTTGCTTTCGTGGTGGCAGAAAATAATGGCTGGCCCGCCGTGTTCGTGGGATATGCGCTCAGTTAGCTGAATCCAGGCCGTCCCGTGGGCGTTATTGTTTTCCTCAAGTTGGGAAAGGCGAGACATCGGATCGAGTAAAAGCAGATCAAAGGGCTTGTCCCCGGCCAGGGCCGTTAGGGTGGCGTTAAGCCAGTCCAGACCAGGCAGAAAGACGGGTGCGTTGTCTTGTAGGCCGATAAGCGGCCCGACCTGGCCAACGGTTGAAATGGCCACCATGTTTGAGCCGAGCAGGTCGGACCCTCTCAAGCCCATACTTTCAGCAACCCGGTAAACCCGGTCCCACAGCTTGTTCTCCGGGTCTTCAGCGCACAGGTAGAACACTCGCCAGGGGTGTGGGGGATTAAACGGGCCGAACCTTACTCCGGTTGCCGCAGCAAGGCCCATGTGGATTGCGTGAAACCCCTTGCCGGTGCCGCCGCCGGCAGATATTCCACCGATGACGCCCCGCTCGATTACTGCGTTAAAAATGTATTCTGGTGCCGGGGGGCGGGAAATGAGAAATCTGGCCACGCTGGCGCTTTCCCAGGTCGGCACGGGCGGGGTTTGTTGCTGGTCGGTTTGCCCCCGGCCCTTTTCCTCAAACTCTTTCCGTTCGGCTTCGGCCCGGGCCTCGACCGCCGCCTCGATCCGGCGGGCCTCGTCCGAGACAGCACTGCTCGCGCTGCTCATCGGGTTCCCCCGGCCGTTTGGTCCCCGGGATCCGTTCGTGAAGATATCTGCACGGCCCCGGCAAAAAAATAATCAAGGGGGACCTCAAGGGCTTCTGCCAACCGTAGCAAGACGTCCCGCCCGGCCCACTGCTGCCTCTTGATCTCCGACAGCCGCGCGGCCGTGATACCAGCCCTTTCCGCAACCTGTGCGTTCGTAAAGCCAAGCTGGACGCGCCGCAAGTCGATCAGTTGGGCCAGGGTCGGCCTCTTTAATTCCGCACGGTCCACCTCTACCTCCAACTGGCGAGTAAAGATATCTGCATAATATATAGCGCAGGCAGCCACAGGAGTCAATATAAAAACGCTGGTCTGTAGAAAAATAGTGCAGAAACCTGTCCGGCGTGCTATCCTTAAAAACGTCTACCGGAGGAAGCACATGAAACCTGGTGAGTGGATAGCCGGGGAACGCCGGCGGCTGGATATGTCCTTACAGGACGTGGCCAACCACTTGGGTTACAGCAAGTCATTCGTGCATCAGTGGGAAAAGGGTAGTTCTCCCATCCCGCCGAAGGTGGTATATAAACTCGCCCGGCTGTTCGGCCAACCTCCCCAAGATGTCTGGACCGCCACTCAACCCGGCAGACCATTTGATCCGCTCATGGATTTTCCCGATGCGACCTGGGCGGCTCAAACCGGAGGACTGAAGCGGGATTTGGCCGACTACTTCAAATCGTACCAACAACCGTTGCCGGTATATGATGCGAAAGCAGGGCAGCCCTGGGGTTGGGCGTTAGGGGACATGAAAGACACCACCGGAGAGACCGAATATTTGCGCGGCCATGAAATTGGCTCGTTCCCGGCTCCACCAGACGCGGTAGTACAAAAGGGTTTTTGGGCCAAGGTGGCTGATGATTCCATGGCGCCAACCCTCCAGGCTGGCGACCTGGTGCTTGTCGAAAAGCTCGACCCCATAAACGGCAGGCTTTGCTTCGTCATTCCCACGGGCATTGGAAAAACCAAGGCCCCTCGATTGGTGCGCCGTTATCTCAGGTCAGACGATGGAGGGATCACCCTTGCGCCCGATGACCGGGCCGGTGGTCATAAGTTCATTCCAATCCCCGCCCCCAAGAAACAAGACGATCAGGGGCGAGGGCGGCGGTACAAGGTCTACCGCGTGACCTACCTTCTCAAGAGCAATCCCTGACCGACAGGCCCACCCGGCCCTGACCGTTCAGCCCGTGGGCCGTGAGGGTCCCCAAGGTTCTTTTCTCCCCCCCTGCTGGCCGACCCCCGTTTTTTCACACCCAGGCTGGTTTGAATCGTCGATCCATGGCCTGCCTTAAGTATAGGTTATCACGTTGTTTTTGTGGGGATTTTGGAGTAGGAGCGGCGGTTGTCCCTCAAATATCATCGACGTTATTAATAGCTTGCATTCCTATTCCTGATATGAGAGAATGTAGGAAATTTTTTAGGTTTTGACATGGGCAAGGCCCCCAAAAAACGCGATCCCCGCGAAAAGAAGATGGTCGATCATTTGGCCCAAGGAAACAGCGCCCATGCGGCGGCGCTCCAGGCCGGGTACAGCCCGAGTTATGCCCACAGCCACTCGGCAACCAAGGCCAAGGACCTTGAGGAACTGGTGGACCAGCGCCGGGCCGAGTTGATGGAGTCAAGGACCGCCTTGGTACCGGTGGTCAAGCAGATTGAGAGCAAGGTCTTGCGGCGCGTGAACTCCCGCCTGGACAAGGACGAAGACCTGCCCCGGGTTGAAGTTGAACTGGCCAAGGCTACGATCTCCAACGTCAACCGTGCCGTCCGGATCGAAGATGACATACCATCCCAGAACCTCATCCAGGTGGCCGTTCAGATCGGTCAACTGATCCGGGAGCAAGTGAACTTTTCCGGTGATGCTGTCCCCGTGGCGGCGGCTGGGAGCGAAACGGACCAGTCACCCTCTGCAACGTAAGACTTTCGAGGCGGCCGTTGCCGTTTTCGGCCCGGATTCAAAGCCGATCCTGCTCACTTCGGCCTTGATTGATTCGAGTCTGGCCTTGTAGGTATGCTTTTTCAGCACCCATTGACGCGCCCGGGCGGTCATTGCCCCGCCGACTCTCATGGGAATCATCCGGATCAATCGCCACCTGATGGGACGTAGTCCGACCTGATCTTTTTTCTTTTACTATGCCAGCCCAAGCTATTGGACCATTATGAGAGCGTTGCAAAATAGTTTCCCGATG
>JAHJDS010000398.1 GCA_018812395.1 Pseudomonadota bacterium | reverse complement strand
GGCCTAATTGAGGGTACGAACAGCCGTCGCCTGAGTCAGGTGGCCCGGCCGGCCCACTGCCAGAACAAGTGGGCCGCGCCGGGCCGACTTTGCAAGCCAAGCCTTTACGTTTGAATCGCCACCTCACCCTACCGCCAGCGTTAACCGGTTATTATGTCCGTGCTGTGCCCGGGGCTGACGGCCGGCAAGCCTCGGCCAGCTTCCTTGACGAGCTGGCCGGGCTCGCCACCTGGGGCCGAGTGGCGGAGAACGAATGCGCTCATTCGCCATGGCAACGCTCCGCACTGATGATGTACAGGGGAGCTGTAATGGAATGGAGGCGGTGAACGCGGACGGAATGTTCGCAGATCACCCAAGGCTGGCCGCGTTTTACGACTGTGCGGCAGCGCACCGTGCGGTGGCGCATTTTGAGGTCGAAACCCTTGACACCTACTTGTTTGGTGCGGCATGTTGTTGATCGACCGGCCAATTAATACCACGGAGGCCATTGGTGCCCCCCTCCCGCCGAAGAAATGCAGAGGCCACCCGCCAGGCCATCCTGGCCGCCGCGGAACAGATCTTCGTGGACCACGGCTTTTCCGGGACCCACCTAAGCGAAATCGCCACAAAGGCCAACGTCACCAAGAGCCTCATTCACCACCACTTCGGCTCCAAAAAGGATCTCTGGGAGCAAATCAAGCGCCAACAGTTCTCCCAATACGCCGCCGAGCAAAACCGGCTCCTGGAGGCCACGGACCAGGAGACGGACCTGCTCGAGGAATCGATTGTCCAGTATTTTAGATACCTCCAGAAAAATCCGCGCTTCTCCCGGCTGCTGACCTGGATGAAGATCGAGGCCGACACCAGTTGCGGCGACATCGCCGAGGAACTGGCCCAACTGGGCCTGACCCGGATTCACCAGGCCCAGCAAGACGGCGTTTTACGTAAAGATATTAACCCCTTGTTCGTGTTGATGACCTTTATCGGCCTGGTGGAGTGGTGGTTCGAGTCCAAACACCAGTTCGTGCCCGCCGCGGACTCTGCCGGGCCGGAGTCCGGTCAAGTGGACGAGGCCTACCTGTCGTCAATGCTGAAGATTTTCTTCGAGGGCCTGCTTCCCCGGTAGTGCCAAAAATTTTCTTGACATTGACCGGCCGACCAGTTAATTAATGCCTAATTGACTGGTCGGCCGGTTCATTAGCCGGCGCGGCACAACACCTGAAAGTCCCGGGTCGGCCAATCAATCACAAATCGAGGACCGAACAGACCAGGAGGAGACGAATCATGTCCCAACGACCCCCAAAAGTGCTCATCATCCAAGGCAATCCGGACCCTAACAGCCTGTGCCAGGCCCTGGCCGAGGCCTATAACCAGGGCGCCCAAAAAACGAACGCCGAAGTTCGGGAAATCAAGATCAGGGACATCGAGTTCAATCCCAACCTGCCCTTTGGGTATAAACAGGAGCTTGAACTCGAGGAGGGATTGATCGAGGCCCAGCGCATGATTCAATGGGCCGATCACCTGGTGTTTATCTATCCCACCTGGTGGGGCACCATGCCGGCCCTGATGAAGGGCTTTGTGGACAAGGTCTTTGTCCCAGGATTTGGATTTAAGTATCGTAAGGGCTCGGTGTGGTGGGACAAGCTGTTAAAGGGCAAGAGCGCCCGCCTGATCGTGACCATGGACACCCCGCCCTGGTATTTCCGGCTGGTTTACGGCCAACCGGGCCACCGGGCCATGAAAAGGACGATCTTGGGTTTCTGCGGCGTCAAGCCGGTCCGAATCAGTTCCATCGGCCCGGTGAAGCCTTCAAAGAAGGCCAAAAGGATGGGGTGGCTGAACCGGGTGGAAAGGCTGGGCCAAGGCCTGGCCTAGCATCTGAAGGGGCGGGCCCGACACCGGGTGAGGCCTTGGTTCGGGCTACACGCCGAGATGGGTTGAGCCGTAACACCCAGGGCCCTTGGTTGGCGGGCCTCGGCCCGCTGCCCAATGTACAGCGGAGCCGGAATGGAATGGAGGCGGGTGCGAGGCCGCACGGGCAGGCTCGCCAATGGCGACGGTGGCTCTCCTCGTCATGTCACTCGCGCTGGCCGGCGCCACTTCGTAGGCGCCTCCTTAGGGTAAGGCCCCTGCTAAAACCGGCCGAGGCGTTCCGAAACCAACTTAGGCTAACCGCGTATCTCGCCTGTGTGGCTTAGCTCTCCGCCTCCTCCCTGCACGGCGTAGCCGTAACGTAGTGGAGGCGGCAAACGCGAATGACAAGCGAACGGGCACCCCCACTGTTAGTCGCGATCACGCCCGTGCGGCCTCGCACTGGAGGCGGCAAACGCGAATGACAAGCGAACGGGCACCCCCACTGTTAGTCGCGATCACGCCCGTGCGGCTTCGCACTGGAGGCGGCACACGCGGACGTGGTGTTGACAAACCATCAAGCGTTCGCCGCGAAGTACGCCTGTGCGGCCTCGCACCCGTGCGGCTTCGCACCCGGGCTCGCCACCTGGGGCGGCACGACGGTCAAGCCTTGCCGTTTGCGGTATAATTTCGTAGTTACGACGGATTACTATGCTGAGTTGAAAAACGTTCGATTCTCAAGTAGGTTAGCGATAAATCGAGTCGCGTGCCGCGAATCAGGTAGATATATGCTCTATCCGGGTCAGGAGATGTAAAATGAAAGCAGAAGACTTGGGAAATTCAAAGCTTCTGAATTTGCTTTTCAAACCGGCTGGAGCGTTGATGGGGAGCAGGCTTCGACAGTGGCTGATGAACCCTTTGAAAACCCTGCACGCTGCCGGCCTTCAGGCTGGGCAGACCGTTCTGGAAGTGGGGTGCGGTACCGGATTTTACACGATTCCAGCGGCAAAGCTGATTGGTGATCAAGGGTATTTGGTGGCGATGGACGTTTCATCGGGCTTTATCGCGAAAGTGTCGAGAAAAGTGTCCATGGCTGATTTGAAAAACGTCCGGGTCGAAAAACGTGACGCCCTGGAAACGGGACTGGATCCCGCAAGCCTGGACAAGGTCCTTTTGTTTGGCGTGATTCCTTTCCCTTTGTTACCGTTGAATCGGCTTCTACCCGAAATGCACCGCGTCCTGAAACCTGAAGGAACCTTGGCCGTATGGTTGTGGCCGCCCGTGGTGCATTTCTGGGTGCCAAAGTCGATCCTTCGGTCCGGATTATTCACTTATATTGAAAAGCATAAGGGGGTATACAATTATAAGCGACGTGAGGCGGTAAAATGATTTTCCGGTGAGGACGGATCGAGCCCGCGACCCGGCGAGGACCGGGGTTTTTTTAGGAAATACTTCGCCGGTCGGAGAAGGGCTATTATCGATGCCGGTCTACAGTTTTACCGGGGACTGCCGTTGCGGGTTCGAGGTCTGGATCGAGTATTTACTTGATCGGGGCGCCTGGGCGCCCCATTTTTTCGACCAGGACCGGCGCCGGATCACCCACTGCCCCGATTGCGGCGTGGAATTGGAGGAGGAAGAACTCGATTCCCGGTAACTTGTCTCCTGTTCCATGGCCCGGGACATGGCTAGGCTCATGGTCGGACCGACCTCAGTCGGACTGGATGTCCTTTTTCATGCTCTCGAACTCGTCCTTGGTGATCTCGCCCCGGGCGTAGCGCTCCTTCAGGATGTCCAGGGCGCGGCCCACGGACCGGCCGCCGCCCGACTGGCGGGAGGAGGTGAGCAGCCATCTGATCAGGACCACCAGGCCGGCGATGATCAGGCCCCAGAAGACGATCATCATGATCCAGCCCAGCCAGCCCATGCCGAACATCATGTGCGGACCCCAGGAGCCGCCGTAGCCGCCTCCCCCCTGGGCCGGCTGGGCCAGGGCGATCCCCGGTCGGCTCAGCAACCAGAAGATTCCGATCGACATCGCCCAAAAAACTCTGCTGGTCATACTCTCTCCTGTGACCCGTTCTGGTCGAGGTTTTGCGTGCGGGCCGGGCCCGATCCCTTAAGAACGAGGCCCGGATGGGACGCGCCCATCGTCCGGGCCTCAACCGATTATTCCATGGGCCCCATATGACCACCCGGACCCATGCCGCCGCCCGGGCCCATGTCGCCCCGATACCCGGGCCGCATCATGTATCCCGGACCCATGCCTTGGCCGCGTTGATAGCCGGAGCCGGGGCCCATGTGATAGCCGCGCCGCCAGCGCCTGGTTCCAGGCCCCTTCCGGCCCTGCCAACCGCGATGGCCCCCCCAGCCCTTACGCCAGCGTCTAAGGCTCCACCACAGGGCCAGCTTGGGGTACTTCTGGCGCATGTTCAGCTTGAACAACACCTTCTGGAGCATGATCTTGCCCTTCTGGGCGGCGATCTGCCTGATCTTGGCCTTGACGGCCGCGACGCTGACCTTGTCCCGGAGCGTCAGTATCTTGAGTTCCAGCTTGAGGATCCACAACTGCCGCTTGAGCGGCAGCATGGCCACCCGGTACTTGACCCAGTCGGCCCGGATCTTCTGCCGCTGGGCGTACCAGGCGGGCGCGTCCGCGCCGGGCTTGGCCGGCCTCTTGGCCAGGGCGACCTGTCCAGCGGCCAGCACCAGACCCAGGGCCGTAAAAAAGACTAATAGCTTCCTGACCATGGTTTCCTCCTGTTAAAAATGCGTGAAAAAACCATCCGTCGTCGGATTGCTGATGGCGTGGACCCCCAATCTCTAATTGTACTTCTGGGTCAAAGCCCTTTCAATGCCGGCCGGTGTTTTTCGTGGAGATTGACCGGTCTCGACCGGCCCTGGTCAGGGTGAGGACGCGTTCGAAAGCGAGGGCCTGTCTCTCCGCCGGTCAGGGGTCAGGCGGGTCATAACTCCAAACCGACCGCGGTGATGTTGTCCCGGCCGCCGGCGTCCAGGGCGGCCTCGATCAGGGCCGACAACCGGTCGCCGAGACCCGAAGGCCGCCGCAGAATGTCCGTCACCATGTCCCGCGGCACGGCGTCATGCAGGCCGTCGCTGGTCAGCAGGATCAGGTCGCCGGGTCGGGTCTCGAAGGCGCCCGAGTCCGGCGAGCAACTGCCGCACCCGACGCAGTCGAAGAGCATGTTCCGGGCCGGGTGGGCCTGGGCCTCGGCCTGGCTGAGGGTCCCCTGTTCGACCATGACCGCGGCCGCGGTGTGGTCGCGGGTGATCTGGTCCAGCCGCCCGTCCCGCCACAGATAGAGCCGGCTGTCCACGACGTGGGCCCAGACCACCCGGTTCCCCCGGACGTAAGCGGCGGTCAGGGTCGTGCCCATGCCTTCCCGGGCCGGGTCGGCCTGGGCCCGGGCGTGGATGTCACCGCACGCCCGGCGGAATTCGGCGACCAAGGCCGCCTCGTCCCAGTTTTCTTCCGCGGACCGCCCGGCCAGGTGATCGACGGCCATCTGGGCGGCCACCTCGCCCGAGGCCTCGCCGCCCATGCCGTCGGCCACGGCCAGCAGGACCTCGCCCGGCCCGATCTCCCGGATCAGGTGGCGGTCCTCGTTGTGGCGGCGTCTGAGGCCCTGGTGTGTCCGGGCGGCGGCGTTCACGTCGGCTCCACGGGGTTCACTGGCGGCCGGCCAGGACAGAAGGGGCTGATATGGCATACAGACGAGTCGGACATGGCGTGTCTCGGCCGGGCGTGATAATCTAGCCCATATACAGGTTATCAAAAACGACCGGCCGCTGCCCAGGATTAATGATCATGACCGAAACAAACAGAGAGCCCGTGCTGGACAAGGGCGACCGGCTGGGCGAGCGGTGGGAGATCATCGAGCACGTCGCCACCGGCGGCAAGGGCGAGATCTACCGCGCCCGGCAACTGAACCTCGATCGCGAGGTGGCGATCAAGATCGTGTCGCCGGAGATGATCGAGAGCTACGAGGGCGACGAGGAAGAGATCCATGGCGAGATGGCCCGCTTCCGGCGCGAGGTCCTGGCCATGGCTCGGACGCGTCACCCCAACGTCCTCAACGTTTTTGACTTCGAGAGCGCCCTCATCACCAAAGAGGGCCGGGACCTGCCGCTCGATTACATCGTCATGGAGTACGTGCCCGGTCCGACCCTGGCCCTGACCATACCCGACGAGGGTCTCGGCAGCGATGAAGCGGCCCTGCGGACCTGGATAGCCAGGTATTTCCTGCCCATCCTGGACGGTGTCGAGCACATCCATGCCCAGGGCATCATCCACCGCGACCTGAAACCGGGCAACGTCCTGCTGGACGGAGACGTCCCCCGGATAACCGATTTCGGCCTGGTCGGCGGTGGGCCGTGGGAGCCGGTGACCAGCCGCGAGCCGCGGTGCCGGCACACGTTGCGCAGCGCCCGCACCTGCTCGTCGTCGTCGCGCAGCACCACCACGGAGGCGGTGCCGATGTCGACGGTGAGGAAGTCGCCGGCCTCGGGCACCTCGGCGACCGTGCCGACGAAGAGCCACTGCCGCTGCCAGACCAGGCGCAGGTCGGCCTCGTGCAGCGCGGGGTCGGTGTAGCAGGGGCCGGGCAGCGAGTGCGCCGGCGGGCGGGAGTCGAGGAGCTCCAGCAGCCGGGCCTCGCCGCAGCGGGCCGCGTCGGTTCCCGCTGGACGCGCTGGGCGGGCGGGACGGAGGTCGGGGG
>JAHJDS010000041.1 GCA_018812395.1 Pseudomonadota bacterium | reverse complement strand
CCTGGACGGCAGCATCCGGACGGTGGTCGTGGCCGTGGACAACTTCAAGTTTGAGCCGTTCTTCGCCGGCCACCGCTTTGACGCCTCGTCCCAGACCATCCTCCGGCTGACCGCGGCCGGGCGGCCGCAAAGGGGTCTGTCCTACGAGGTCCACCTGGTCCAGGCCTACACCTTTTCCTCGGCCCGGGGCGGCGGGGGGGCGGGGTGGTTCGGGGCCGCCGCCGGCCGGGCCCGGTACCGATTCGTCGGCCTCAGCCGGGACTGGTACCAAGACCGCGACCACCTGGCCACGCTGTGGTTCGACCGGTTGAACCTGAAAATCGCCCTGGCCTTCGCCGACCTGACCGTCGGGCGTCAGGCGATCACCTTTGGCAAGGCCTACTTCTGGAACCCCCTGGACGTATTTCTGCCCTTTGACCCCCGCCAGTTCGACCGGGACTACAAGGCCGGGGTGGACGCCGTCCGCCTCGATATCGCCCTCGGCCGGTTTTCGGGGATCAATCTGATCGCCGCCTTTGGCCGGGAACTCAACGTCTGGGGCACCTACGTCGCCGGCGATCAGGACCTGCGGGCCTCCTGGTACGGCTCGGCCCTGTTGGCCCGGGCCTTCACCACGGTCCGGAACTGGGACCTGGCCGTCCAGGGCGGCAAGATCTACGGCGGGTATCAACTCGGCGGGGCCCTGGTGGGCGAGGTCTGGACGGTCCAACTCCGGGCCGAGGCGGCCGTTTTTTGGGCGGACGAACCCCGGCCGCTGCCGGCTCCGTTTACCGGCGATCTGCTCGAAGATCACGTCACGGCCGTCATCGGCCTCGGCCGGCGTTTCGAAGGCTCTCTCCACGTGGAAGGCGAGTACCTGTACAACGGCTCCGGCCGGCCCGGGGACCTGACCACGGCCCTGGCCCGCGTGGCCGGGGGGGGCTCCTTCCACCTGGGCCGCCATTTGCTGGGGCTGACGCTCAGCTATGACATCCTGCCCATCCTGACCGGGCGCCTGGCCGTCCTGTATTCCCTCTCCGATTCGTCAATCCAGATTCAGCCCATCTTGACCTGGTCCGTATCCGACAACGCCAGTCTGATCCTGGGGGTGGCCCTTAATCGGGGCCGACGGCCCCAGACCGGCCCGGGCGGGATGATCCGCATCAGGAGCGAGTTCGGCGCCTACCCCGACTATTACTACCTGCAGTTCAAGTTTTATTTCTGAGATTGGCCCGGGCGAGGGCCGGATTGGATCATGTCCCGGCCGGCACCGGTCCGAGGCGGCCCAGAGGCCGCTCGGGGTCGATGTCGGGTCGGCGGCCCTCAATGGCCTCGGTGACGGGGGCGGGCGTATCCGAGACCGCCCTGACCTTGGCCGGCATTTCGTTCAGCCGGAATGGTTCGCCGAGAAGATCCATGGCCCCGGTGTCGAGCATCCTTTGCGCTTCCCCCTCGGCCTTGTAACCTCTGGCCACGATGACCTTGGCCTCGGGGCTGATCTCCAACAGCCTTTGGAGGCAGGCGTACCCGCCCATATCCGGCATGTTCAGATCGAGGACCACGGCCTCGTCGTCATCCACCAGCAGGATGGTCTTGATTGCCTCGGACATTGTCCCCCACCCCCGGGGTTGCATCCCAGGCCTTGGTCCTTCCCAGATCCTCGGGCGGTCCCCGCCGTGAAGCCGTAAACCCGGCCGCGCGACCCTCGGGGACGAGACCCGTGGCGCCGGATTCCGGTTCGGCGCCGAGGGTTCGTCAAACCGGTGACCGCGGGTCCTCCCCGACCAACCAAACGGCCCGATCCGGGGCCGGACCGGGACGGGGCGCGGGTCCGCCTCCCTCGCCGCCGGGCCCGGCCCTCATGCGCCCGACTTCCCTCACCACCTCTTCAGCGTTCGCCAAACGGCTCGTTCGCCGGAGCAGGGTCAAAGGCCGTCACCCGGGAACATCAATAATTCTAAATAGTAATTTATTCTATAGCAGAAAAACGACCGCGGAACAACCCGCCGCCGCAAGTTGCCGGGGCGGCTCTCTCCGGTCCGGGTT
>JAHJDS010000397.1 GCA_018812395.1 Pseudomonadota bacterium | reverse complement strand
GTCCTCAAGGCCCAGAAGGCCCTGGGGATGAGCTTCACCGACTCCCAGGGGCGGCTGCTGCCCTTTGTTGGCATCCTCAAGAAGATCGAGGCCAAGTTCGGAGATCTGAGTAAGGCCAAGGCCCAGATGGCCCTGCAGAAGGCCTTCGGGTCGGCCGAGGCGGTCAAGTTCATCATGGCCTTCGCCGGCAAGACCAAGTACCTGACCGCCAAGCTCTCCGAACTCAAAGGGGCGATGAAGGGCGGGACGGCGGTGACCGTCGAGATGGCCCGGGCCATGAACATGCGGATCGGCGACGTGCTTCAACTCTTTGGCCAGCGGATGCACAACCTGTTCGAGTCGATCGGCAAGACCCTGCTCCCGGTGGTCATCCCCATCGTCAACGCCATCGGGAAGGTGATCACCGCGGTGCAGAAATTCGCCTCGGAGAATCCGCGCCTGGTGGGGACGATCACCCGAATCGTGTTCGTCATCGGCGGCCTGGTCTTCGCCCTGGGCGCCGGCGCGGTGGCCTGGCACTTCTTTGGTAGGTACGCCCGGATCGCCATGGCCGGCGTGGCCAAGACCTTCCTGCCGGTGGCTTTGGCCGTGGGGGCCCTGGTGGGCATCGTCTACCTGGTCCGCAAGGCCTGGAAGTCCAATTTCGGCGGGATCGCCACCACGCTCACCAACTTCTGGAACAAGGTCAAGCTGGTCTGGGAAGGGGTGACCACCCTGATCGGGTCGTTCACGGGCAAGGCCGGAACAATGAGTTCCGAGCTGGCCGACAAGCTAAAAAAGGCCGGTTTGTTCAAATTTGTGGTGGGAGTGTTCAGATTCTTTGCCCGGGCCCGGGCCTTCATCACGGGTCTCTTCGAGGGCATCTGGTCGGCGGTCAGCCCCGTCCTGAAACAGATCTGGTCCGGCCTGCAGGGTATCTGGCGGGCGATCCAGCCCGTGTTTCAGTGGATCGGGAAGCTGTTCGGGGGACTGGGGTCCCTGGCCACCGGGGGTACGCTCTCGGGGATCAGGAGTATCGGCCAGGCGGTCGGAAGGTTCATCGTCACGCCCTTCAGGTGGGCCTGGAAGGTCATGAGCAAAGGGCTGCTGATCGCCCAGGGGATCATCAAGGGCCTGGTCAAGGCCCTAGCGCCGGTGTGGGCCGTTATCGTGAACGTGTTCCAGAGCGTCAAATCGAGCCTCAAGCCCTTGTTCGATCTGTTCGGGAAGCTTTGGACCTGGGTCTCGAAGCTCTTTGGTGGCAGCGGGAGTGACAAAACTCGCGGCTGGGTCCGGGCCGGGGAGATCATCGGCAACGTGTTGGGCGGCATCATCAAGGTTGTGGCCCACGTGATCGGGACCGTGGTCAAGATCATCGCCTGGGGCATCGGCGCCGCGGTCAGGATATTCAGCAGTCTGGTAGACGCCGGGGCCTGGGTCTGGGGCCAGATCAAGAAGGGCGCCCAGGCGGTCGGCAACTTCTTCGCCGGGGTGTGGAACACCATCAAGTCGGCGGCAAGCAGCGTCTGGCAGGCGATCAAGAACACCGTCACCGGGATCCTGAGCGGCATCGTGACCGTGGCCAAGCGGATCTTCGCCGGCATGTTAAAAATAATCCTGGCCCCGATCAAGGGCGTGCTGTGGATCGCGTCGGCGTTTTCCAGCCGGGCCGGCCGGGCCTACGATCGGATCAAGGCCTGGGAGACGAGCCTGACCGGGCAGGGGAAGAAGGCCAAGGCTACCGGTGAGGAGACCGCCAAGACCCGTCCGACCGGCGGATTGACAGAGCGGCCGGCGGTGAAGCGGGCGCGGCAGACCATTGTCCAGCAGGCCATATCCCAGCACACGGGCGGCGATACGCCTGGTTTTCAGGGTGTCGATTCGACTGTGATAAACGCCGTCATGGCCCAGGTAGCCACCGGCCAGCAGACCCAGCAGACGGGCTTCAATCAAATGGCGGCCGCCATTTCCCAGCTGGCCAAACGTGCGGTCATCGTCCAAATTGACGGCCGGGAGGTCGCCCGGGTCGTGGCCGCCGAGGCGGGTGAAAGCGTCCGCCGGAGTCTGGGACTGTGAAGGGTTTTCTGGTCGGATACGAGTCGCTGGAGGTCTTCGAGTTCCAGCTGAACCCGACCAACATCACCGACGGCAAGGCCTCGACCTTCGCCGCGATCGTCACACCGGCCGGGTCCCAGCCGCAGTTCCAGTGGGTCGCCGGCGAAAAGCGGATTGTCAGCTTCACCCTGCGTTACCACTTCTCCGAATTCGACCGCGGTCTGGTCCAGGAGCGGTGCAACCGACTCCTGAGCCTGCAGTATCCCGAGGTCGAGCTGGGCCGGACCAAGCGGGCCCCGGAAAGGGTGCTGCTGATCCTTGGCGACCGTCCGGACGTCCTGTGCCACGTGGCCAGCGTTTCGGTCAAGTACGGCAAGGCCATGCACCCGGACAGCCTCTTGCCGCTGACCGCGGACGTCACCATCACCCTCGAGGAGGACGAGGAGCGGGTCATCGGGAGAGAGGAGCTTCGGGACTGGAGGTCGTCTGAGATGGGCACCGAGTACG
>JAHJDS010000396.1 GCA_018812395.1 Pseudomonadota bacterium | reverse complement strand
TCTCCCCCCGCAGCCGGTCCTGCCGGCCCACCACCGCCGCTTCCTTGATCTTGGGGTGAGCCGTCAGCGCCTTTTCGACTTCACTGGGATAGACATTGAATCCTCTCGAGATGATCAGGTCATCCTTGCGGTCAACCAGATAGAAAAACCCCTGTTCGTCCATCCTGGCCAGGTCGCCGGTGTGCAGCCATCCGTCTCGCAAGGCTTGAGCGGTCAGTTCTGGATTGTTCCAGTACTCCTTCGTAATCTGAGGACCGCGGATGATCATTTCGCCCACCTCTCCCACCGGGAGGTCCTTCTGGCCGGTGTCGAGGTCGACGATCCTGACGTCGGTGTCCGGCAAGGGCAACCCGATACTGCCCGGGGGCGCACCGACGGGATAAGGCGCCATGTGGGTGGCTGACGAGGCCTCGGAAAGCCCGTAGGCATCGAGGATGTGTCGTCCCGTGAGCTGGTGGTGCTTCTCCCTGACCCATGCGGGCAGGGGCGCCCCGCCGCTGGTCGGCACCAAGATCGCCGCGAACGGTTCCTCTTTGGCTGATGGATGGGAGACCAGGGTCGCCCACAAGGACGGCACGGCCGGAAAGGACACGGGGCGGTACGTCTTCACCATTTCCATTAGAGGCAAGGCGTCGAGGACGTTAAACATGGGCACCAAAATCATCCGCCAGGCCATGTAAACGGCCAGGTTCATGCAGGCGACCATGCCGAAGACGTGAAAGAAAGGAACGATACATATCACGGCCTCATTTTCGAGGTCTCTTTCCTCCTGGACCCATGACTCGAGTTGAAGAACGTTGGCGCTGATGCTTCGGTGCGTCAGCACCGCCGCCTTGGGCGGACCAGAGGTGCCGCTGGTGTACTGCAGTACCGCGACGTCTTCGCCTCTGGCCGCGAGACCCGGCTCCGCAGCGCTTTGATCGGCCACGATCTCGGAGTAGATCAACAGTTCGGGGTCGTCGCTCCCCAGTTCGATTGTTTTTTCGCGGCCGTAGACTGAATGGACCACTACCTTTTCGACCGGCGTTTCGGCAGCGACGGCGAAGATGTTGGGGGCGAAGATGTCCAGGGTGACCGCCAGCTTGGCCCGGCAATCGTTCAGCATCCTGGTCAATTCCTGGCCCAGGGTCATGACGTTGATGTTGACCACGACAGCGCCCAGTTTCAGAACGGCGTAATAGGCGATCACGTAGGTAGGCGAATTGGGGACGATGAAGGCCACCCGATCACCTTTGCCGAGGCCGAGGCCGGCCAGGGCGTGCGCGAACCGATTGACCTTCTCGTTCAGCTGAGCGTAGCTGATGTCGTCCTCGTTGAGGGTGGTGGCAATATAGTCAGGATGTTCGGCCGCGGTATCTATTAGAAATTGCGCCAGCGAGATCTCTGGATAATCGCGAGAGCCTGGCACCCATTTGGGGTAGGTTTTAAGCCATGGTCTTTCCATGAAGTTTCTCTCCGTCAGGGATGTTGAGCGCGACCAACCCACTGAGATATTATTCTAATCCGGGCTAAAAATCAACACACGTTACATCAATAGGGACAAGGCCAGGCTATCATAAAATTGCGGTCCACAGTGGGCCCATCTGGCCTCAGTCTGTCCTCCGAGCCACCATTACCGGGGCGTGCCGGCTGGGCGGGGTGCGACCGCATAGGGGGCATCTTCGTTTTTAGAACTGACCATGCTATTGTTTGGCCTGAGGGTGTATGCCATGCCGAGCCAGGGCAGACTTTTTCACGGTCACACCTCGGTTTTCGCTGACGATGCCGACAGGGGGGGCGTCTATGAGGGTACTTCTCATATCGACCAACAAACTTGACGCCCCGTATCCGGTATATCCCGTTGGGTTGGATTACGTCGCCGGGGCCATTTCCCCGCCCCACCAGGTTCAGGTGATAGATCTTTTCGGACATGAGGACAATGAGGTCATAGAACGAGCCATGGCTCGGTTTTCCCCTGAGGTCGTGGGCCTGTCCATCCGTAACATCGACAACGCCGAAATCAACAATATTCAAAACCTGCTCTCGGGACTCGATCAGATTGTACAGACCATCCGCCGCGCCGGCCGGGCCAAAGTCGTGCTGGGCGGAAGTGGATTCACGATCATGCCTCACCAGATCATGGCCTTTACCGGTGCTGACTACGGCGTGATCGGGGAAGGCGAGCGGCTTGGGTTGTTGCTCGAGGCTTTGGAGGGGGGCCGGACGGTGGCCGGTATTCCCGGAATCGTGGATGACACTGCGGGTCAGGAAGACATCGAGCCTGCCCGCCGGGAATTCCATCCGCCACCGTGGTCCGGACCGATCATTAGACGACCGTTCGTCGACCCGGATGTGGCCAAGCCATACCTGGAAAAAGGCGGCATGCTGAACATACAGACCAAGCGCGGCTGCCCATACGCTTGCGTCTATTGCACCTACCCCGTGGTGGAAGGGTCGGTTATCCGGCCCTTTGACCCCCGGGAAATCGCCTTACAAGCTCTGAGGCTTCAAGAGGCAGGGGCCAAGTACTTGTTTGTGGTTGATTCGGTCTTCAATAGCGATCGGGACCATTCCCTCGCCGTGGCCCGCTCGTTGAGCGAGGCGGGTGTGACAATCCCTTGGGGGGCATTTTTCGCTCCGAGACCGGACTCGGAGGATTATTTCCACCGGCTGGCCGAGTCGGGGCTGACCCATGTCGAGTTTGGGACCGACGCCCTCTGCCCGACGACGCTTGCCAGTTACCGTAAACCTTTCAAGGTTGAGGACGTCTTCGAGTCCCACCGGGCCGCCCGAGAGGCCGGACTACACGTGGCCCACTATCTGGTCTTGGGGGGGCCGGGAGAGAACCCGGACACGATTGATGAGACCCTGCAAAATGCCGAACTGCTCGAGCAGACGGTCATTTTCTTCTTTCAAGGAATGCGGATTTATCCCCACACGGCGCTTTTTCGTCAGGCCGTGGCCGAAGGACAGATAACGCCTGATCAGTCCTTGGTCGAACCTTGCTATTATCGCGTCGAATCAATGAGCCCTGATGACATCTCCCGGACCGTTGCCGCTCGGGCCAAACGCAGACTCAAATGGGTCATGGGCAGTGGTGGTGAGCGATTGCACGCCCTGATTTCATTGCGGTACCGTCGAGGAGCGATCGGGCCGCTATGGGAAGACCTGGCCGGTTAGCGACCTGTCTGGGGTAGCTCACGGGTTAGTGAAAATGCGGAAGATGACCAAACTGTCAGGCATAACAACAGTCGGCAGTTGAATAGTTTATGGACTTGATTGGCGCCTTTGGTCATGAGACTTGAAAACACCATTACTTTTTTAAGGGGGGCATAATGGACGTCAAAGTTAGGCTTACCTTGAGCCTTTTGGGTTTGTTGCTGTGTCTCGTTGTAGCGTCTTGTGGCGCCCGCGGTAAAATGACCGTGTTAGTGACGCCTCAGGCAAAGTTCCCTTTCAAGGCGGCGGACCATGTGGAGGAACCCTCAAATATCGGGGTTCCGCAAGATGTACAAGCCTCATTTCGGCAATACCTAAACAGCCACCTTTTTTATAAGGGGGGGTTTGTTAAGGGCAAGGGGCTGCTAATCAAGTACAAATTCATCGACTACCGGGGTGGCAACCAGGCGGCTCGAATGTTCGCAGGCATCTTTGGCGCGGGTAGAGGGTGGCTGATGGTGGAAGCCACTTTTATAATGTCGCCGAACCAAATAAGCCCTTGGGTAAGATGCGTGCCCGCAGCGAGGTTGGAGGCGGCAGCATAGGCGGGTCATACTCCGGCGTGATTGATTACATCGCCTGGTACGTTGCCCAGTTCGCGTATAAGCACTTTAGATAGGGCTATCCTGTTCGATCGTGGTTGCGGCCTTGATATAGGAC
>JAHJDS010000395.1 GCA_018812395.1 Pseudomonadota bacterium | reverse complement strand
TTCCCAAGTGGTTTTTATCGGCGCTTTTTCCAATCCGGTTTGGGCCAAGAGATCATACACGCCCTGCTCGCTGCGCTGCACAAAATGCCAGTCGCAAAACCAGGCGTGTCTGGTCCCGTCATACCTGGTTTTGTCCTTGAATGTGAGTATCATCTTGCCGTCTGGTTTGATCAAATCGAATTGGGTGCGCAACAGGCGCTTCAAGGTCTTATCGGTCAGGTAATCGTAAAGACCAAAACTATAACTGATGTCCAGTTTGCCGAACCGATCGACGTTGTCCTTGCGGACCGCCAGACGCAAGGCATTCTCTTTGATGAAGCGTATCTCGGTCCCCCGAGCGCGATCCTCCAGGCGTTTTCGGGAGTGGTCCAAAGCCATCTGATCGAAATCGACACAAATCAAGGTCAACTTGATTTCAAGTTTCAAGGGTAATAGTTCGAACCACTCCCGGCAGGATCCGGAAGCGATGTTCAAGACACTCACGTCACCTTGACGGGCCTCGAGTTCAGCCCACAGTTTTTCTCTAATCATGTCCTTACGGCTGCGCACCGCCACGGCAAGCTGGTCGTTAAGGAACAAATTGTCCAGGTATTCCCCGATACCCGTGGAACGAGACACGTTGTTGTATATCCCCTCGAGGATCTCATAATCACCGGGATAGCCGCGTGGTTTTTGCGTCGCCCTGTTCATCAGAAAAGATTGTTCGTACCACGGCCTTATCTCGCTTCTGAACCGAACCCGGGCCTGCTCGATCTCCTCGCTGTTCGGGTCCACTTGCTCCTCGAGACGACGGCAGGCCTCGGTCATATTCGATTCGGCCGCATCGAGTCGGGAATAAACTTCAGAGGAGTAGCCGGTCAGGCCTTGTTGGATGGAGTCCATTTCGGCCAGTTCTTCGGTGAAACGCCGGACATATTCCTTGAAAAAACGATCCAGGATTTTCACTGCCGGCCACTCCACCGGTAAAATGCGATTGGACGAGCGCCAACGTACGATACGGCAAACCAATGTCTAATAAGGGATGGATCCGTGCTAAAATTTAGAGTATTCAAGATTCGGTTACCGCCTCTGAATAAGACCGAGCCCTGTTTGCAAAATGCGCTACACCAGGCCTGGGCCTGTACCCTTCAAACTGCATGAACAGGCGCGTATTCAAACACTTATAACTCCCGTTAGGCAGAATGTCAACAAAACAATAACTTCCCCGCCTCCCGTGCACGGAGGCGGTGGCCGTGGGCTGGTTTTTTGGGAGGCCGTCCGGGAGAAGGCGGCGGGATGAACCAGGACCGCGTCGGGCCTTGGCGGGGGGCGGCCGGCCAACCGCCGCCATCGACGACGGAGACCTCGCGCCTCGTCCGATCAGTGGCGCTCGGCAGTCAGACCGACGTTGCCCAAGACTCCCCTGATTTTCCGGAGCAGTTCGGCCAGACGGTAGGGCTTGCCGATAAAATCCATGGCGCCCGATTGGATCACCTCCTCGATCTGTCCTTCGGCCGAATAACCGCTGGCGATAATCACCCGGGCGGCGGGATCGAACTCCAGGATCTTCTTCAGGCAGCTTTGCCCCCCCATGCCCGGCATGCCCAGATCAAGGATCACCACGTCAATCAAGGCCCCCTTGGTGCGGTATTTATCCAGGGCCTCCTCACCGCTGGAGGCGGTGATGGTCTGGTAGCCGTAGTGATGCAACATCTCCTCGGCCGCGTCCAAGATGGCCCGCTCATCATCGACCAGCAATATGGTTTCAGAACCGCCCAAATGCTCGGCCTCCAACCCGGCCTCTTCCGCCCGTTTGTGGGGTTGGGTTTCAATCGCGGGCAGATAGATGGCGAATGACGTCCCCTGCCCGACCTGGCTTTGGCAGGTGACGTGGCCGCTGTGGGCCGTGACGATGCCGTAGACCGTGGCCAGCCCCAACCCGGTGCCTTGGCCGAGGCCCTTGGTGGTGAAGAACGGCTCGAAGATGTGCTTGATCGTGGCCTCTTCGATGCCATGACCGTTGTCGGAGACGCGCAAGAAAACGTACTCTCCCGGCTCCAGGTCCGGGTTGGCGCGGCAGTGGAATTCATCGAGGTGGATGTTTCCGGTCTCGATGACCAGACGACCGCCTTCCGGCATGGCGTGGCTGGCGTTACTCCCCAGGTTCATGAGTATTTGGTTTATCTGGGTCTTGTCGGCGCTGACCTGCTTGAGGTCCCCGGCCAGCCGGTTCTCGATAAGGATCATCTTCGGAATGGTCCGCTCCAGGAACTGGCAGGCGTGCAGCACCTCCTGGTTGAGGTCCACCGGCTCGAGTGCGCGCTCGATACGGCGGCTGAAGGTCAGCAACTGCCTTATCAGTTGGCCGGCACGCTCGACCGAGGCGTCGATCTCGCTCAGGGCGCCGTAATCCGCATCGGACTCGTCCCGCTTCACCAACAGGAGTTGAACGTAACCGGAGATGGCCTGGAGGATATTGTTGAAATCGTGGGCCACGCCGCCGGCCAAGGTGCCGATGGCCTCCATCTTTTGGGATTGAGACAGTTGGTCCTGCAGTTTGTTTATCTCGAGCCGGGCCTTGATGGACTCCGTGACGTCGTTCATGATGGCCAGAATGGCGGAGCGGCCTTCCCAGTCGACCACCACCATGCTCGCCTGCAGCCACTTGACGTCCCCGGATTTGTCGAACACCCTGAATTCATTCAGCTGCGGGCCCTTTTCCCCCCGGAAGCGGCGGTAATACCTCTGGCTCACCAGATACCGGTCGTCTTGATGGACCGTACTGAAAAAGGACAGCGAGCCGAACTCTTCCTCGATACAGCCAAATATTGCCAGCGCCCTGGCATTGAAGAACTGAGGACGCTCGTCCTGATAGATGACGATGGCTTCGTTCGCGTTCTCGACCACGTGGCGGTATTTCGCCTCAGAGGCGGCGATATTTTTCTCCAGGATCTTGGAGTATTGCTCCAGCTTCGCCTGGGCCTCTTTCAACTCGGTTCGAGTCAAGTATTCGCTCAACCTCAGACTTTCGTTAACCCAGGCGGCGATCAGGGC
>JAHJDS010000394.1 GCA_018812395.1 Pseudomonadota bacterium | reverse complement strand
GACCTGATCTCGTTGTGGGAGGTGTTGGAGCACATCGTCGAGCCGCGCCCGCTCCTGGCCGAAGTCGCTCGGCTGCTGGCCCCGGGCGGCGTGGTCCTGATCCTAGTCCCCAACCGGGACGCCCTGGTGACCAGGCTGCTCCAGGCCCGGTCCAACACCTTTGTCGTCAGCCACGTGAACTTTTTTGACGCCGGGTCGCTCAACCGCTTGGCCGAATCATGCGGCCTGATGGAACTTGCGCGCGAGACGATCGTCACCGAGCTGGGGGCCATCCGCAACTATCTCGACTTCCAGGACCCTTACTCGGGCCAGGCCAACGGCGACAAATTCCCCTGGCTGACGCCCGAGTTCATCCATGATAACCTGCTCGGCAGCAAGCTGCTGGCCCTGTTCACCAAACGAGGAGTTTCCACATGATCCTGGGCGTCATCCCGGCTCGCGGCGGCTCCAAAGGCATTCCCCGTAAAAACCTGCGGCCCGTGTGCGGCCGGCCGCTGATCGCCTGGACCATCGACGCGGCCCGGAACTCGAAGCTCCTGGACCGGTTCGTGGTCTCGACCGAGGACGCCGAGATCAAGGCCGTGGCCGAGGAGTTGGGGGCCGAGGTCCTGGACCGCCCCGACACCCTGGCCGGGGACGAGGTCTTGTCCTGGGAGGTCCTCGATCACGCCCTGGAGGTCACCGGGGCCGACGTCTCGGTCCTGCTCCAGCCCACCTCGCCCATCCGGGACGACGATCTCATTGATCGGGTGATCGAAAAATTCCTGGCCGATCCGACCCTGGACTCCATGGCCACCGGGTACGAGTACCCGGTCTACCCCCCCCACGGCCAGGACCACCGCCGCCAGGACATCTCGGTCCGATTCGTCAACGACGGCTCGATCGTGGTCAGTAAGCGCCAGGCGGTCGAGGCCGGCGGGCTGTTCGGACAAAATCCCGGGACCATGGTCACGGACAAAGAGCAAAACATCGACATCGACGAGCCGTTCGACCTCTGGCTGGCCGAGAAGGTCCTCGAACGGCGGCTGGCCCAAGACCCCGAGCACCTGCGGCGCGACCGGGACCGGATTGTGGGCGAGAAATTCGGCCTGGGCCTCCACTTCTTGAAGGCCTGTTTGGAACACCTGGACCAGGCCACGGCCCGGAAGATCGCCGACCAGGCTTTTCGAACCCACACCCTCGAGACCTGGTCCAAAACCTTCGAGGGGCTGGACGAGACGCAGCGGGTGGCCAAGATGCTGGACGTCCTCGCGGCCATGCCTCGGGAGGCCAATCCTGACCTGGAAATTATCGAGCGGACCGAGCGCAGCATCGAGTTGAAGGCCCATGACTGCGCCGCTCGCCGGGTGTTCGAGCGCCACGGCCTGGCGGATTTCCTAAGCATTTTCTGCATGCAGGACCTCGAGGTGGCCCGGCTGGCCTCGCCCCAAGGGCGGATCGAGATCGAGGGTCTCTTGTCCACCGGACAAGAGGCCTGTCATGAACGCTGGGTCTTTCCGGAAAAGTGACCGATGATCTATGACGACCAGTTCAACCCCTGGGCCCATTACCACCACGAGGTCGAGCCCTACATCCAGCGGGCCAAAAACCAGGTCCCGGAGATGACCTGCCACAAGCAGGCGGCCGAGATTCTTGCGCCGCTCATCTCGCCGGGCGACACCCTCCTGGACGTGGGCTGCGGCACGGGGTACACTTACTGGTCGTTCAGGTCCCGGGGCATGGAGGTCGAGTACCACGGCCTGGACGTCACCCCGAGGTTCATCGACCTGGGCCGGGAGCATTTCTGCCCCCGGGCCGGGTTGCCGCCCGAGCGGCTGCGACTGGGCGCGGCCGAGACCGTGACCGGCCAGTACGACGTCGTGCTCTGCGTCAACACCCTGTACTGCCTGCCCAACTATCACCAGCCCGTGGAACGGCTCTGCGCCGCCACCCGCAAGGCCTTGTTCATCCGGACGCTGATGGACGAGCGGGCCGAATACCGCTACCTGGTGACCGATTACCCGGGCATGGACCCCGAGCGCCGCCACATGCGGGCCTACTACAACATCTATCCCCTGGCCGAGGTGATCTCGGCCATCGAGGGGTACGGCTTCAAGGTGCGCCGGATCAAGGACGAGCGGACCGGGGACCAGGACGAATTCGTCAAGGGCAAGCGCTATCCGTGGCGGTGCCTGCTGGCCGTACGGGAGTGATTTGAGCGGCGGCCGATTGGCGAAGTTCTTTGTGGTTGGTATCGGTATAGTTACTTTCCGTGTATAGCGGCAATCTGTATTAGCCATGAAAAGCCGGAATCAAGCTTTTCAATTTAGTCTTTTTCAAAAAATGTCTGGGCCATATCCGATTTTTTCGACCGGTAAAGTTTTATAATACGTACTGCTTAATAATTCACTAACACTCCGAGGACAGAACGTTTCCTTCCTGCCAAATCATTTATAAGCCAAACTGCTTTTTTACAGCTGCCGTAATTACCCCTGTAATTATTGGTTTTGTCATCTCCCACGTCTTGCCTCCAACAGTTTGCAGCATTCTGATTAAACGCTCTTGGGTCCGTTCATCCTTAATCTTCCCTTCCTGAATTTCCTTAAATATTTTCTTAGCCTGCTCCTTCCCTTCCTTATTCAATCTACTTGATGTTCTAACGGAACGCTCAATGTCCAATAAATATGCTGTTGTCTGAATATCCACCTTTTTTTCCTCTGTAAGTTCAATAAATTCCAATGTGTAGACAGATCTTCGTATATCAGTCATAATTGCCCAACAATCCTGGCGGGTTAGCGTCCTTTTCGGATCTTTTTCTGGATGCAAAGGCTGCGAAGCTCGCTGATAAACAACATCCATCCTTTTAAAATCGGGACTTGTTAAAACCGATTTGAAAGCTTTATAAAGTAGAGTTGGCGGATTATCCTCAAACCCGGCTGCCTGTTCTTGTGCCTTCTTTAGAGCACCTCTGGCTTTAATCACACACTCGCTATAGTCATCCACCCCCTTCTTAGCGTAATAGCTATCAAAAGCCTGCGTCATAAGATCAAAAGCATATTCGTTGACTTCCTTTCTTAGGGTGGCAATATAAACACAATTGTCTTTGGCGTCAGGTTGCTCCAAGATTTTAATAACCTTTAAGGCTTCATATCTAATTGGTTGCCCAATCTCATCTTGCAATATTCTTGACCTTGACGTTAAAAGCTCATTAAGAAGTGCCTTAATGTAACTCAGATAAAAACCACAATGTGAATGGGGCTCGCTCTCGACCCGTCTCAAGGGATTGTTCTCAAGGTGCACGGCCACCTCGACTATCGAACCATCTTCATCGTAACCATAGCCTAGAGTATTCTTTCCAGCTCCGGTATCATTTTCAAAAAGCGCCCACAGCTCTAGTAATTCCTCAATCGCCAGCACATTGCGAAATAGACGATTTGAATTCAGGCGATTAAGCAGATCTCTCGCAAATGTAAAACCAACTTCATCACCAAGATCATTTAAAAAATCATCGTACCATTTTGCACCAGAACCGCTGCGGCTGACAAAATTCCTTCGAGCCACTTCAAAAATCTTGGACAGGGTTTCAACTCTGAAGGCAGCATAATCAATAGAACCCGTAGACAGCTTTCCGTTTTTTGGGAAAAGAGCTACCGACAGTACATTTTTGGCCGACTCAAGAGCATTGTTAGCTTGGTCCAACATTTCTTTAGCTTCAGAATAATCGCTTTCAGCCAATATATTCTTAACTCGCGCGGCGGCCTCTGCTACGTCTTCGGTACATGAACAGCGCGCAATAGGCATGATAACACCTCCAAAATTACTAAAATCAAGGCAATATAGCACAAATAACAAAATATTTCAAGATAAATTATTTATTATGGAATTGCACGAGATAAATTGTTTTTATTGATGAATTGTATAGGTAGGAAACGATTTAAAGGTAGTGAGAAAGGCTAGGGCTAAGGGAAATATAAAAATAAGATTGTCAACGCACTATTTGTTTTGAAGCGTTAGGGTAACCATGATTAATCATTATAGCATGGGAGATGGATTATAAGCCATTCACTTGACATATAATTGAATAAATAGAAAAAGGAATTGTATTCCTGCAATGATGGATTCTGTCGACATGTATCATAGCGTTGTATGTACGGGCAGATTTGCCTGGAGGACTAGACTTGTTGTGCTATTTTTGGATTCTTAGCCCCTCAAAAGGACTTGGATTTTTTTCAGGTCATGGCCATGGACTAGTGTATGGCTCCAACAGCCTCACCTACGGACGTCCTTCTGAATGAAGTCGATGATGGCGTCGGTCCGGGTGCCGGGGCAGAACACGGCGGCCCTGACCTTTGAATCGTCAGCGCGGCCGGAACGCGGCGACGACGGCGGAACCGGCGGGAGGTCGCTGAACTTGGCGGCTTGATGAATAATCCAGGCTAGAATTCGAAGCGGACGCCGAGATGGCCGGCGTAGGTCCGGCTATCCGGGGCGAGGTCCGACTCGACCCGGCAGAACACGGTGAATCCGGACCGGGTGCGCACGGCCAGGCCGAAGTCCAGGCGAAGGCGGTCACGGTCCGGGGGGGCGGTGTTGACGGTGAAGCTCAGGGCCTGGCCGCCTTCGAGGGCGGCGACGATGCCCCGGGAGTCGGCGGCGAGTTCGCGGACCCACATCGCCCCGCCGCTCATTGCCAGGCGGCCCCAGGGCCGGGACACCACCCGGCCGACCCGGAGGCCCAGGCCGGCGCGGCAGGACTCGGTGCGCTGTTCCTGGACGGTCAGGTTGGCGGCCCCGGCTCCGGTCTCGGTAAAGCGGTCCTGGGTCAGGTGGACGTAGTCGATCCGGGCGGCCGGACCGAGGGTCCACCCCCGGCCGAGTTCGAAGTCGTAGCCGACTTGGAGCAGGGCCGAGACCTGGCGGCCGGGATAGTCGGCCCGGGCGGTACGGGACTGATCGCCGAAGGAGATGCGGCGGTTCATGGCGTAGGTGTTGTGGCCGGCGAACAGGGCGGCGTCGAGTCGCCAGGAACCCCGAGACCAGCCGCCGTAAATCCCCAG
>JAHJDS010000040.1 GCA_018812395.1 Pseudomonadota bacterium | reverse complement strand
TGGGGCTGGCTGGGCCTGCTCGTGGCCGGGCTGGTGGTCTGGTCCCAGACGGGCGGGAATTACGCCGCCTACATGCTCAACTTGATCTTCATCAACATCATCATCGCCGTGGGCCTCAATTTCCTGACCGGCCTGACCGGACTCATCTCCCTGGGGCACGCCGCGTTGATGGCCATCGGGGCCTACACCTCGGCCATCCTGACCGTTAAGTTATCCCTTCCCTTCTGGCTGGCCCTGCCCCTGTCCGGGGCCCTGACCGGGCTGGTCGGCCTGGTCGTCGGTCTTCCTTCCTTGCGGCTGACCGGCATATATCTGGCCCTGGCCACCATGGCCTTCGCCTTCATCATCGACGAGATCATCGTTCAGTGGACCGGCGTCACCGGAGGGTCGGACGGCCTGGCCTGCTCGCCGCCGACGCTGCTGGGTTTCGCCTTCGACAGCTACCAGAAGTACTTCTTCATCACCCTGTCCACCCTGGCCCTGCTGTTACTGATCGCCAAGAACCTGGCCCGGGGGTCGTTCGGCCGCACCCTGACGGCCATCCGGGACAGCGAAACGGCCGCCGAGACCATGGGCGTCAACCTGGGCTGGTACAAGACGCTGGCCTTTTCCCTGAGCGCCGTTTACGCCGGGGTGGCCGGCAGTCTGTACGCCCACCTGATCCAGTTCATCAGCGTGGACAACTTCACGCTTTTGCACTCCATCGGCTTTATCGTCATGATCGTGGTCGGCGGCTTGGGATCGATCATGGGGGCCGTCATGGGCGCGGCCTTCATCACCCTCTTGCCGGAGATCATCTCCCTGGCCAAGGATTATCTACCCGAGGCGATCAGAAACGCGCCGGGCCTTCAGGCCGCGGTCTACGGCATCATCCTCATCGGGTTCGTCATCTTCAGACCGACCGGATTCTTTGGCATCTGGATTAAAATCAAGGTCTGGTGGCGAACGTTTCCTCTCTGATCCCCGGCGGGAAAGGATGCAGCATGGCTCTTTTGTCACTGGAAAACCTGGAACTCAGTTTCGGCGGCGTCGCCGCGGTCAGCGACGTCAGCTTCCAGGTCAACGAGGGAGAAATCCTGTCGCTGATCGGACCCAACGGGGCGGGCAAGACGACCATTTTCAACTGCATCAGCCGCCTGTACAAGCCCGACCGGGGACGGATGACCTTCAACGGCCGCCTGATCTCGAAACTGAAGGCCCACCGGATCGCCGGCCTGGGCATCGCCCGGACGTTTCAGAACATCGAGCTGTTCACCAACATGACCGTCATCGGGAACATCCTTCTGGGGCGCTGCGTCTTCAGACGGTCGGGGCTTCTGGCGCAGGCCTGGTTTTACGGAAAGGCCCGGCGCGAGGAGATCGAGCACCGCCGGAAGGCGGAGGAGATCATCGACTTCCTGGACCTCCAGGCCCACCGAGACAAACGGATCGGCAGCCTGCCCTACGGCGTCCAGAAGCTGGTGGAGCTGGGCCGGGCCCTGGCCCTGGAACCCAAATTACTGCTCATGGACGAGGTTTCGTCCGGCATGAACCTGGAGGAAACCCAGGACCTGATGATCTGGATCAGGGACATCCGGGATGATCTCGGCGTCACCCTGGTTTTGGTCGAGCACGACATGCGGCTGGTGATGGCGGTGTCCGACCGGATCGTGGTCATCGACCACGGCCAGAAAATCACCGAGGGCCCGCCGTCGGAGGTCCAGGCCAACCCGGAAGTGATCAGAGCCTATCTCGGAGAGAGTGATGGCCTTGCTGAAAGTTAACAACATCGAGGCCTACTATGACGACGTGATCGAGGCCATTCGTGGGATTTCCATCGAGGTCGAAGAAGGTCAGATCGTCACCGTTCTCGGTTCCAACGGCGCCGGCAAGACGACGCTGTTGCATTCCATCTCCAGGTTGCTCGATGACGACCAGCCCGAAAAGGGGACCATCGAGTTCAGGGGCAGGTGGATCCACAGGATGGACCCCGAGAAGATCGTGGTCTTAGGCATTTCCCAGGTCCCGGAGGGCCGACAACTCTTTCCCAAACTGACGGTCATGGAGAATCTGCGCATGGGGTCCTTTGTCCGGAGAAGGGACCCCGATGTCAAAAAAGACTATGACCGGGTCTTGGAGTATTTTCCGGTATTGAAACAAAAGAAAAACCAGCGGGCCGAAACCCTGAGCGGCGGCGAACAGCAGATGGTGGCCATCAGCCGGGCCCTGATGTCACGACCGAAACTGCTCCTGTTGGATGAGCCCTCCTTGGGCCTGGCCCCTCTGGTCGTCGAGGATATCTTCAAGATCATTAAAAAGATCAACGAGGAAGGGACGGCCATCCTGCTGGTGGAGCAGAACGCCCACCTGGCCTTCAGCGTGGCCGATTATGGTTACATCCTCGAGAACGGCCGGATCGTTTTGTCGGACACCACCGAGTGGCTGATGAAACAGGAGGACGTCAAGGAGTTCTACCTGGGTCTGGCCCGGGAAGTGTCCGTCAAGGGCTATAAGCGTTACAAGCGAAAGAAGAGGTGGCGATGAGTTCCTCAAACGAATTCGGCGCCGCCCTGTACCGCGACGTCCTTGGCCGGCGATTCGGGCCGTCTCCGGACCGGGGGCCCTCCAAGGTGACGTCCCTGGCCGAGGCCATCCAAAGCCACGTCAGGGCGGGCATGAGCCTTCACTTCCTGGGGCTTCATTACCGGTCCCACGCCGCCGTCCATGAACTGGTTAGGCGGTTCATGGGTCGCCGGCCTGGGTTCACCATCGTGGCCGGAACGCTCCACGGGCCGGTGATGTCGTTGTTCCACGCCAAACTGGTCGACAAGGCCATCTGCGCCTTTATCGGCGAGGCCTACCCGACCATGGGGCCCAATCCGGTTTACAATCGGCTTTTCCAGGCGGACGGGGTCGTTTTCGAGAACTGGAGTTTCTTGTCCTTCACCTTGAGGCTGTTGGCCGGCGCCCTGGGCGTCGGCTTCCTGCCGACGCGGTCCCTGGTCGGCAGCGACATGGCCGGGGCCAACGAGCCCAACTGCCGGCCCGTGGAGGACCCGTTCGGCGCAGTCTCCGGACTGGCCGCCGTTCGGTCGCTCAATCCGGACCTCACTTTTGTCCACGGCCAGGCGGCCGATGAGTTCGGAAACACGATCCTACTGCCCCCCCGGGGGGAGGACGTATACGGTGCCTTGGGCAGTCGGCAGGGCGTCATCGTGACCGTGGAAAAGATCGTCCCCACCGATTACATCCGGCGACACTCATCCATGGTCAGGCTGCCGGGGGTCTACGTCAAGGCCGTGGTCGAGGCCCCTCTGGGGGCACACCCCAGCGGATTGAACAACCACGGTCTGCCGGAAATCGACGGTTACGCGGAGGACATCCCGTTTTATATTGAAACCAGGCAGGCGGCCCGTGACCCGGAGACCTTTGACGCCTGGATCGACAACTGGATCCTGAGTTGCCGGGACCACGGCGAGTATTTGGGGAAACTGGGCCGGAAGCGGGTGGATCTCTTGAAAGGGCGGGCCCATCCGGACGCGTGGCAACAGGACCTGACCGGAAAACTCCCCGCAGTCAGTAAACGATCCGAGGCCGTTTCTCCTTTGGAAAGGGCGGTCCTAGCCGCCGCGGACCTTATTCGGGAGAAAGTCCGTCAGAACGGCGACAAGTTGATCCTCTGCGGCGCGGGCCTGGCCAGTCTGGCCGCCTGGGTTGCGATCTACGGCCTTAAGGAAGAAGGGGTTGAGGCGGAGCTGATCTCGGAGCTGGGTTTTTATGGGTTTTCCCCCAGGCCGGGCGAGCCGTTTCTGTTCAATCTGTCCAATATCCCGACCTGCAAGGGGCTGGACGGCATTCTGACCACGCTGGGAATGATGACGACCCAGGGCCGCCCGGGTTGTCTGGGGGCGCTCAGCGCGGCCCAGGTAGACCGGCACGGCAACCTGAACACGACCGTGATTCAGGACAAAAAGTTCTTGATCACCGGGTCGGGCGGCGCCAATGACGTGATGTCCGTGGCCCGAGAAGTGGTCCTCATCATGCCCCAGTCCCGGGAGCGGTTCGTGCCTGAGTTATCGTTCGTCACCAGCCCCGGCGCGGCGGCCAGGACCCTGGTGTCCGATCTGGGGGTGTTCGAGAAACTGGGCGACGACCCCGAATTCACCTTGACCGCCTATTTCGATGATAAGTCGACTGCAGGGACGGACGCGGCCATTCGAAGTATCAAGGAGCGATGCGGCTGGAATTTACGGGTGATCCACCACCCGGCGCGCTTCCCGTTGCCCGAGGCTCAAGAACTGGCAACCCTGCGCCTGTTCGATCCGGACCGGTATTTCCTGAAGGATTGACGGCCAAGCCTTTTTTGTCCCGGTCAGCGGCATCGGTTCGACCGGACGTACGATTCGTGCGAATCTCGGCCGGCTTCCTCAATGTCAAACCCATGGAGGTAAAGATGGCCGTCGAGAAGATTTTCATCGTCGGCCGGCCTGGTGGGCGGCGACCTCGAGCACATGTGCCACCTCCCGATGGGCTTCAGGCACGATCCTCGCCCCAGGACGGAAGGGGTCATGGGCGACGCCTCGGTGGACGACACAGACCTTGTCGATCTCAACGAGGCATTTGCGGTCCAGGCGCTTTGTTGCGCCAACCGATGGGGCATGAAGCCTAGTGATCGGCGCCTGAATAAATGGGGCGGCTCCATCGCCAACGGTCATCCCCTGGCCTTATCCGGCCATTGTCTTCAAGGAACTCCCAGAAGCCAGATACGGCCTGACGACCATGTGCGTCGGCCGTGGGCAGGGCTATGCCGTCATCTGGGAGAACGTGAGGGGGTGAGCATTGTCCATGTTCGCTCCCGGCGTAATTGACCCTGACGCCCATCAGTGCCATAATCCGCCGGTCGTGACATTCAGTAGCCAAGGGGCGGAGAATTGAAGATAACGGAGCGCACATTGCGGGCCGGGTCAGCCAACGGAGTCGGCCGAGTGCGACGTTTCGACCTGCCCGGACAAGGCCTGAGCATCACCCAGATCACCACCTTCTGCCCCGATGATTTCGGACCCGGACACACGAACCTCCACCTTATCGAAGCCGACAAGTTGATCCTGCTAGACACCGGTGTGCCAACCCGGTTGATTGCGACCTTGTTTTACTCCCGGTTTGGCCGCCAGATTCCTCCGGAGGTAGAGGCGTTGCCGCCGGATTTGAACGAACGGACACTGGCCAAGGGTTTTGAACTGGCCGGCCGCACCTTCAACGACCTGGACCTCCTGGTCCTCTCCCACGGCCATTGGGACCACTTCCTTTTGGGCGATCACATTGTGCGTCAAAGCGGGGCCAAGGTGGCGGCCCACGTGCTCGACACTCCGACCATTTGCAACCCTTGGTCGACATTATTGTTGTGGACAACAGGCTGGCAGCAGGCCCGGTCCCTGGGCATGCCCCTGTTCAATGCCATGAACGAATCACAGGCCTTCCGCCTTCAACTCCAGACGACGAACCTAGCCCTCGAGGTGGATTTTCCGATCATTGAACAAGGTTCCCTCGAGGCCGATATCCCTGTCTCCGGTGTTCAGGTAAAGCACCTGCCTGGGCATTCTCCCGGCAGCATCGGATTGATTGTAGGAGAAGATGACGAGGACAAGGTCCTCTTGCCGGGTGATGTGCTCCTCGACGCCATCACCCCCATACCCACTGACCTGCTGGCTTACCTGCGGACGTTGGAAGATCTGGAGAACATGGGAAATTTCGTCCTGGCTCTTCCGGCCCATGGCGATGAGATCCGGGACGTCAAGGCCAGGCTGGCCTTTCTTTGGGAGCACCACCGCCGCCGCCTAGGGCTCACTCACCACGTCTGCCGAAAGCCGGCCTCGATCTGGGACGTGGCCACCACGGACGGCTATTTTGACGTCCCGGTCGATCCGGGCGAATTCAACTTCCTGGCCGGCCTGGAGGCCATGATTCACGTTGAACTATTGAGTATGGCCGGAGGCGTGCGGCGCTGCGACATCCGGGATGGAGTACATTATTTCCTGGCCAGTAATGAGACGTTTGAGGCTGTTTTCGGCCGTGTCATGGAGCTGGTCAGAGACAGGGCCATAATACCCTTGGCCAGGTTCTGAACGTATGTAGACTCTATTGTTTGGACGGTAGAGGTTCAGCTTAAGGGGGTTCTTTGGGGCGATGCGAGTGTGTCAGCGAATATGGTGGGTCTGAGTTTCACGGCCAGAGGACACCCACTTGGGGCCGTTGGACGATAAAGGAGTCATTTGACGACGAGCCCATCGATCCGAGGCAAAGCCCGCAAGACGTGATCAGGCCGCGTATACCAATCAAGGCATCTGGTGGCCGAGGACCAGATGAAGACGCTTGTCGTTGTAGAAACACAGACAGCTCTGCGGTGGCCAATTTATCGAACTCGTATTTCGACAAACCACAGCAACAGCAAGATTGAACAAATTGTCACCATGCCTCGATAGTATAGTTTCTGTCTAGGATTAGGATATTGGCCATTGGGCAACACTATCGGCCGAGGCCGGCCGGTGGAGGTATGGGCCTCCTCTATTGACTCCGGCCAGCTTTCGACAAGTCAAGATAGTGGCCCAATAGCTTGGGCTGGCATAGTAAAAGAAAAAAGATGAGGTCGGACTAGGTCCCATCAGGTGGCGATTGATCCGGATGATTCCCATGAGAGTCGGCGGGCAATGGCCGCCCGGGCGCGTCAATAG
>JAHJDS010000393.1 GCA_018812395.1 Pseudomonadota bacterium | reverse complement strand
CCGAAGCCCCTTTGTACAATAATCCCCGTCCAGACCGCCCCGGCCGCCCAAATAGTTTGACCGAGGTCACCGGCCGCGACCGGCCTTGCTCACCTGCCAAGCGGTCCGGTCGCGCGTCTATCCTGACTCGACCCCAGGCGGATTGCCCCACACCCGGGATTCATCTAGAATGAGACAAACGTCCTTTAATCCGGCCGTCAACGAATAACCGCTGGAGATCAGCCCATGCCCCCCTTGTGGTCGTTTGAAAGCCTGGTCGCCCTGCTGGCCCTGACCGGCATCGAGATCATCCTCGGCATCGACAACATCGTGTTCATCGCCCTGCTCTCGAACCGGGTCGCGCCCGAAAAACGGGCCTGGGCCCGGCGGATCGGTCTGATCATGGCCATGGCCACCCGGATCCTGTTTCTCCTGGGCCTAACCTGGACCATGAGCGCGGCCAAGTTCGAGCTGTTCACGTGGTGGGGCATCCAATTCACCGGCAAGAACCTGATCCTGCTGGGCGGCGGGCTGTTCCTCCTGTTCAAGGCGACCCACGAGGTCCACAAGCAGATCGAGGGCCGCCGGGCCGAGGAGGACCAGGTGGCGCCCCAGGCGGCCTCTTTTTTCGGCACGGTGCTGCTGATCGGGGTCATGGACATCGTCTTTTCCATCGACTCGGTGATCACGGCCATCGGCATGGCCCGCCACGTACTGATCATGATCGTGGCCATCGTGGTGGCGGTGATCATCATGATCGTGTTCGCCGGTCTGGTCAGCCGGTTCATCGAGCGGCACCCGAGTTTGCGGATCCTGGCCCTGGCCTTCTTGATTTTGATCGGGGTATTTCTGGTGGCCGAGGGCCTCGGCCAGCACATCCAGCGGGGCTACATCTACTTTGCCATGGCGTTTTCGCTTGGTGTGGAAATGCTCAACCTCTGGGCCGGGGCCAGGAGGAGGAGACCGCAAGCCGCACCAGCCAACAAGGGTGGCTAACCGCCTCAGCAGGCGAAACGAAGTGGAACCGGCAAGCGCGGACGTGATGTCCGCAACCCACCAAACGTTTACCGCGCATTATGCCCCTGCGGCCTCGCACCGGGCCGAGGCGCGCCGACCGTTTGCTCCGGGCACAGACAAAAACCAATCAAATTGTGAGGGGCGGCCCAGATAGCAGGCTGTCTGGGCCACCCGAGAACCGGATGGTAGCGGCCAACGAAGTGGCCGCGGTAAGCGCGGAAGACCAAGATACGGCCTTACGAGTCGTCCATCGCGAAATACGCCCGTGCGGCCTCGCACCGGGCCGAGGCGCGCCAACCGCCCACCCCGGGCACGGCCTAAAAACCATTCAAATTGTGAGGCGGGGGCCCAGGTAGCAAGCCGTCCGGGCCACCCCCGTTTTTTTTGGCGGGGGGTTGACATCGCCCGGCTATTTGGCTATATAGCCAAATAGACAAATAGCCCGCCGACCCACGGACCACCTGAACGAGGGACAACCATGATCCGGCTGGCCACCAAGGAGCAGTATCAACACAAGGCCGAAGTGGCCAAGGCCCTGGCCCACTGGTCGCGGCTGATGATCGTCGACGCCCTGGCCGGCGGGGACCAGAGCGTCGGCCGCTTGACCGAGATGGTCGGCTCCGACGTGTCCACTGTTTCGCGCCATCTGTCCGTGCTCAAGGCGGTCGGCATCGTCACCGCCCGCAAAAATGGCAATCAGGTCCTCTATCACCTGGAAACGCCGTGCGTGACCGACTTCTTCGACTGCGCCCTGGAGGTCCTGCGCCAGAGCAGCGCCACGCAGCAGCGGGCGATTTCCGGATGAAGGAATACCAGAAACTGCTGCTCCTGGTCGGGGTCTTCCTGGCGGCCTATTTCGTGCCCTGGGGCTCGCCCGTGCTCTCCCGGAGCGTGACCGAGGCCCTGCTCATGGTCCGGGAGTACGCCCGGGAGCACGTGTTGTTCTGCCTGGTGCCGGCCTTCTTCATCGCCGGGGCCATCGGCACGTTCATCAGCCAGGCCTCGGTCCTCAAATACTTCGGGGCCGCGGCCGGCAAGTTGTTGAGTTATTCGGTGGCCGGCGTCTCGGGCTCGGTCCTGGCCGTGTGCTCGTGCACGGTGCTGCCGCTGTTCGCCGGGATCTACACCCGGGGCGCGGGCCTCGGCCCGGCCACGGCCTTTTTGTATTCCGGCCCGGCGATCAACGTCCTGGCCATCATCCTCACCGCCCGGGTCTTGGGCTGGAAGCTTGGTCTGGCCCGGGCCATTGGCGCGGTCCTGTTCGCGATCATCACCGGGTTGCTGATGGCCTTTATTTTCCGGCGGGAGGAGGCCGAACGTCAGGCTGGCCCGATTCATCTGCCCGACGAGGCGGCCCCGACCCGTCGGCTGTGGCAGGACGCCCTGTTCCTGCTGACCCTGGTCCTGATCCTGATCTTCGCCGCCTGGGCCCGTCCGGCCGTCGAGGTCATCGGCTGGTGGCAGGTCATCGCACGGCCCGATTACCTGGAACTGAGCGCCCCGGGCGGTCTGTGGGCCTGGATGTACGCCATCAAGTGGCCTCTTACCGGCGCGATGCTGCTGGTGCTGGCCTGGCTCCTGTGGCGATGGTTCACCCGCCAAGAACTAAAAACCTGGGTCGATTCGACCTGGGGTTTTACCAAACAGATCATGCCGCTGTTGTTCGCCGGGGTCCTGGTGGCCGGGTTCCTGCTGGGCCGGCCAGGGGCTTCGGCCCTGATCCCGGGCGAGTACATCGCCTCCCTGGTGGGAGGCAACTCGATCCAGGCCAATCTGCTGGCGGCGGTCAGCGGGGCGCTGATGTACTTCGCCACCCTGACCGAGGTGCCAATTTTGGAGGGACTGATCGGGGCGGGCATGGGCCAGGGTCCGGCCCTGAGTTTATTGCTGGCCGGTCCGGCGTTGTCCTTGCCGAACATGATCGTCATCGGCTCGGTGCTGGGGGTCAAGAAGACGGCCACCTTTTCGGCGATCATCGTCGTGTTGTCCACTTTGGCCGGCCTGATCTATGGCACCATCGTCGGATAATCAGAGATCTGACCCGGGCTTGGCGTGAGACGGGGGCGACATTGAACCGAATGTATTGTCAGACATCGTGAACGTGCAAGGAGCCACACGCGTGGAAAAGAACGTGGTCACATCAGCCCGTATTCAATCTAGAAGCGACATGGGCTCGGTCAAAAGCATTAAGATCCGGGCCGCCGCGATCATGATGGCCCTGACTCTGCTCGCCCTGTTCGGCCACCATGCCCTGGCCGGGACCGACTCGATTTCTCCCGAAAAATTGCCCGTCAAGGGCATGGTCACCCTCGTTGACCTCGGCGCGGGCCAGTGCATCCCCTGCCGGATGATGGCTCCGATTTTGACAGACCTGAGAAAAAAGTACCGGGGCAAGGCGGTGGTGGCCTTCGTCGATGTCCGTTTCCACCCCAAGGCGGCCAGGCGTTTTGGGATACGGATAATCCCCACCCAGATTTTTTACGACCGAAATGGCCGAGAGGTGTTTCGGCACGAGGGTTATATGGGCAAGGCCGCCATCGAGCACGTCTTCAAAAGGCTCGGCCTGAAATAGTTTTTTTGGGAGAGGATGGGCGACTGATTCCGAGGGGTGATCGTGGACCAGTTTTTCGTGACTCTAAACACCTGGATAACCTCCGGCAGCGCCGTCGCGGCGGTGGGCTGTTTTATCTGGGGGATGGTCAGTGTCGCCTTGAGCCCTTGCCACCTGGCGTCCATTCCGTTGATCGTGACCTATGTCGGCGGACAGGAGCAATCGGTCAGGACCAGGCACGCAGCATATTACTCCCTTTCCTTCACCCTCGGCCTGTTCATCACCATCGCCGCGGTGGGTATAATCTGCTCGCTCCTGGGGCGGATGCTGGGCGATATCGGGCCATGGTGGACCATCGCCGTGGGGGCGATCCTGATGTGGGTCGCCCTGGACATGTTGGGCGTCACCAAATGTTCCATGGGCAGCGGCCTGCTCAACCGGTTGAGGGTCAAAGGCATGTGGGGCGCCTTTTTCCTGGGATTGGCCTACGGCGTTTTGTCAGGCTCTTGCACCTTCGGTTTTATCGCCCCGATCCTGGCCATCATCACCGTCCAGAAACAGGTCATGACGGGCGTTTTTTACATTATTCTCTTTGCCGTGGGTCATTCGTTGCCGATTGTCGTGGCCGGCAGCTCCACCGCCCTGGTCAGACGAGTTTTGGAAAACGGATCGTTTAGGGGCGGCAGCCTGTGGTTCAAGAAGGCCGCCGGCGTGGGTATCGCCATTTTAGGAGTCTATTTCATTATCAGGCCCTTTGTCGGCGCCTGATGACAGGTCCCTGGCGGCCAAGGGCCTGGGGCCAAACCGATAGATGGAGGACAAACCAATGAGAGACATCAAGGTCCTGGGGCCGGGTTGCCCCCGGTGTAAGCAAACCGAGGAGATCGTCCAGCAAGCGGTGGCCGAAAGCGGCGTCGAGGCCAAGGTTGAAAAGGTGACCGACACCATGGCCATCGCCAAGTTCGGCGTGTTCGGCACGCCGGCGGTGGTGGTGGACGGCGAGGTCAAGATCGTGGGCAACGTGCCCAAGAAGGACGCCGTAAAAACCTGGCTGACCGAATAGCCGCCGTGGTTGGGGCCGGCCTGAGGGAGTAATTTATGCCGCGTTTACAAATGAGGTCGCTGGTCCTGACCGCGTCCGTGGCCGCGGCGGTCTGCGCCTTGGCCGTGGTCGGGCTGGTCGGCCAAACCAACGCCCTCGGACCGGCCGTTCATCAGGTCGACGCCTTTGGCCCCGGGCCCCAGGGACCGCCCCGGGCCAGGACCCTGGCCGAATTCATCCGGCGCTACGACTCGTCTTCCTGCAAAAAATGTCACGCCAAAATCTACGCCCAGTGGGAGAAATCCCACCACGCCACACCGCTGATCGGGTACAAGGGCGACCTGTTCATCGCCAAGCACGTCCCGGTGACCGATCCCTCCCGGGCGACACTCAAGACTTATCCCTGCTTCAAGTGCCACCTGCCGCACATCAAGAACGCCTCCCGGGCGGTGATCGTCGAGATCGCCCGGGCGTTCAAGGCCAAGGACAAGGCCACCCTCAAGAAACTGGGCATCACCTGCATCGTCTGCCATCACGACCTGGCCGTGGTCCACACCCGCCCCGAGCCGAACGTGCTGTACGGCAACCAAAACCTAGGCGAGCACGAGCACCCGGTCTTCAAGCGGATCGTCAAGAGTCCGATCCTCAAGGACCCGGTCCAGTGCGGCCAGTGCCACGGCCAGGGACCGAACCTGGAATTCACCCCTCCGGTCCAGTGCGGCACCCTGTACGGCTCCTATCTGCACGCCTACGTCCCCTCGGGGGGGACCAGGACCTGTCAGGACTGCCATATGCCCCGTGGCGATCACTCGTTTCCGCCCAACTTCACCCGGCCGGCCTCGGTCTCGGCCCGGCTGAAAAAGTCGGTCTCGCTCGACGTCCGGGTCCTGGCCTATCGTTCGCAAGTGCTGACCCCGGGCCGGCCCTACCCCCTGGTGGTCGTCCGGGCGACCATCACCAGCCGGGCCGGGCACCGAATCCCCGACGGCTGACCGTCCAAGAACCGAGTGGTCCTGGACGTGACCGCCAAGACGACCGACGGACGAACGATCTTCACCGCCACCCGGGTTTACATGCCCCAGTCCACGGACGGGCGGGGCAAGACCATGACCGAGGGGCCGACCCGCAAGCTGGGCCTGATCCGGGACACCAGCCTCCAGCCGTTCGCCCCCAAGGTGGAGCGGTTCCAATTCCAACCGCCGCCCGGAGTCGTTGAGATCATCCTCCGGCTCAAGCTCAGCTATCGGCCCCGGCCTCAAGATGTGTACCCCATTCACGACGTGACCCGAAAGGTCAGCGTTGACCGATGAGAAAGGACCATGACCGGCCCCGGCCAGAAAAGAGTCCTGTTCATCTGCGTGCACAACTCGGCCCGGTCCCAGATGGCCGAGGCCCTGCTCAAGGATATGGCGGGCGAAAAATTCGAGGTCACCAGCGCCGGCCTGGAGCCCGGGTCCCTCAACCCGCCGGCCGTCCAGGCCATGGCCGAGATGGGGATCGACATTTCGGGCAAAAAAACCAAAAGCGCCCAGGCCCTGGCCGAGTCCGGCGAGCCGTTCGACTTTGTGATCACCGTGTGCGACGAGTCCCAGGCCGAGCAGTGCCCGTTCTTTCCCGGACCGGCCCAGCGCCGGCACTGGAGCTTGCCCGACCCGTCGGCCCTGGCCGGGACCGAGGAAGAGAAGATCAGGGCCGCCATCGCCATCCGGGATCGGATCAAGGCCAGGGTCGAGGAGTTTATCAAAGAGGTGGGCTGAACGGGCCGGGCGCCCGGATGTCGACGAAAGAGGAGGAGACAAGTGTCGGACACCTGCTGCGCCACTGAATCTAACGTCATGCTGCTGGCCTGCTCGGGGGCGTCCAACGTGGGCCAACTCACCAACCAGGCGGCCGTCGAGCTGACCCGGGAGGGGTTGGGGCGGATGTTCTGCCTGGCCGGTATCGGCGGGGGGCTAAGCGGCTTTGTCCAGTCGGCCCGGGACGCGGCCACGTTGGTGGTCATGGACGGCTGCGAACTGGGGTGCGCCAGGGCCATCTTCGAGCGGGCCGAGGTGCCGCTCAAGAACTACCTGGTGGTGACCGACCTGGGGATCGACAAGAACCACGACCTGGCCCTGGACCGGCAGTCCCTGGAGACCCTCAAGATGGCCGTTCGTCGGGCCGCCGGCTGGAGGCCGCCGCGGCTGGCCCGGCCCGGGGGCGGCTCCTGCGGGTGCGGTGGTTGAATCGCCTCAGGGTTGTATTCTGATGTCCGACGCCGTCCGCCGGCCGGACGGCCGCGCCCCAGACAGGGTTGATCAGGAGGAGAAATCATGGCCGAGGCCACGAGCACTGAAGGCAAGACCAGAGGCATCAGTTTTTTCGAGCGCTACCTGACGGTGTGGGTGTTGCTGTGTATCGGGGCCGGGATCCTGCTCGGCCGTGTCGCCCCAAAGGTGGCCGAGTTCCTGGACGGCCTGGCCATCTACGTGGGCGAGGCCCCGGTGGTCTCCATCCCCATCGCCGTCTGTCTGTTCATGATGATGTTTCCGATCATGGTCAAGGTCGATTTCAACGAGGTCGTCAAGGCCGGCAAGAATTTGAAACCGGTCAGCTTGACGCTCGCCGTCAACTGGCTGATCAAGCCGTTCTCGATGTACGCCATCTCGATCCTGTTTCTGGGAGTTTTTTTTAACGGTCTGATCGGTCCGGAGGCGGTCGACAATGTCAAGATGCCGTTCGGCCTCGATCTTCCAGTGGGGGCCAAGTACGGCGCCGGGACGGTGGTCCTGGTCGAAGGGGTGAAAAAGCTGGCCGTGCCGCTGTGGCGGAGCTACCTGGCGGGCTGCATCCTCTTGGGGATCGCCCCCTGCACGGCCATGGTCCTGGTCTGGGGCTATCTGGCCCGGGGCAACGACGGTCTCACCCTGGTGATGGTGGCCATCAACTCCCTGACCATGCTCCTTTTGTACGGGCCGTTGGGCGGGTTCCTGCTGGGCGTCGGTCGCCTGCCGGTCCCGTGGCAGGCCCTGCTGCTGTCGATCGGCATCTACGTGGCCTTGCCCCTGGCGGCCGGTTATCTGACCCGGAAGAGCCTGATCCGGGCCAAGGGTCAAGACTGGTTCAACCAAAAATTCCTGCACTTCCTCACTCCGGTGACGATCACCGCCTTGCTGGTGACCCTGGTGTTGTTGTTCTCGTTCAAGGGCGAGGTGATTCTGTCAAACCCGTTGACCATCCTCTGGATCGCCATCCCCTTGTTCATCCAGACCAACGTCATCTTCTGGCTGACCTACCTGCTGGCCAAGCGGCTCAGGCTCGATTACCGGGACGCGGCGCCCTCGGCCATGATCGGGGCGTCCAATCACTTCGAGGTGGCCATCGCCACGGCGGCGATGCTGTTCGGGTTGTCGTCGGGCGCGGCCCTGGCCACGGTGGTCGGGGTGCTGATCGAGGTGCCGGTGATGCTGATGCTGGTCCGCATCTGCCTCCGGACCAGCGGCTGGTTCAGGCCGTCGGCGGCCCGCGCGGGGCGGGTCAAGTCCTGATTCCGTTCCGGGGCCCTGGGTTGATTTTTGCTTGACACTTACTAGTTTACCAGGATACTTTTTACATTTGGTTGGGTTTCCGTCGGCGGGAATTTATCCATTGAGGATCATTTGGCCGGCCTGGCGGGCCCGGGAGAAGACTCGACATCGCCGGCAGGCGGCCGGAATCATATATCTGTCAAGGACTCTAACAGAAGGCCCAAAGACCATGAAACGCACCTATCAACCCCACAACACCCCCCGAAAGAGGACGCACGGCTTTTTAGTCCGAATGCGCACCAGGGGCGGTCGGGCTGTCATCAACAATCGTCGTCGCAAGGGACGCAAACGACTGGCCGTTTAACCTCGAGGTGACCAGGAGAACCGGCGACCGGGCCACAGGCAAACAAGGTCTGCCCAAAGAGGCGAGACTTCGGAGTCGCGCGGAATTCGCGCAGTTCCGGCGAACGGGCAAGCGGATTCACACCAAGCACTTCGTCCTCGTCCTGGCCCGGCCAGAGAAGGAAAACCAGCCATCCGCCCCCCCCCGGCTGGGGATCGTCGCCAGCCGCAAGGTGGGTCGGGCCGTTAAGAGAAACCGCGTCAAGAGGCTAATCCGGGAATTTTTCCGCACGCACCGCGACCGTCTGCCCCGGGGTCTGGACCTGTTGGTCATCGCCCGCCCGGCGGCCACGGGACTCGACGCCACCCAAACGGCCCGGGAACTGGCTGAAGCTTTGATCGCCCCGACACCGGGGCGGGACGCAGATCGACCATGATCAAACGGTTATTGCTCGGACTAATCCGGGTTTACCAACTGGCGATTTCTCCCGTCTTTCCTCCTTCCTGCCGGTTTCACCCCACCTGTTCGGCCTATGCCTCGACCGCGCTCCGGCGCTTCGGCCTCTGGCGCGGCGGGTGGATGGCCGTCAAACGCCTGG
>JAHJDS010000392.1 GCA_018812395.1 Pseudomonadota bacterium | reverse complement strand
CTGGGGGTCATCGGCCCCAACGGCTCGGGCAAGACCACCACCTTCAACTTGATGTGCGGCATCCTGGGGGCCGACGCCGGCCGGGTGATTCTGGACGGCCGGGACATCACCCGCCTGCCCGATTACCGCATCTGCCGCCTGGGCCTGGTCAAGACGGCCCAGATCGTCCAGCCCTTCGCCGGGATGAGCGTCCTGGAAAACGTCATGATCGCCGGCATGTTCGGCGGCGGACACACCCAGCGCACGGCCCGCAAAAAGGCGGGCGAGTTACTGGACTTCGTCGGCCTGGGCCAGACGGCCGATCAACCGGCGGAGTCGATCACCGTGGCCATGCGCCGCCGGCTGGAGCTGGCCCGCTGCCTGGCCACCGACCCCCGGGTCATCCTGCTGGACGAAAACATGGCCGGGCTGACCCCGTCCGAGATCGAGGAGGCCCTCGAACTCCTGCGTCGAATCAGGGAGCGGGGAGTATCGCTGGTGGTGGTCGAGCACGTCATGCAGGCCGTGGTCGGCATCTGTGAGCGGATCATGGTCCTGGACTACGGCCAAAAAATCGCCGAAGGCGAACCACCGCGGGTGATGTGCGACAAGGCGGTTATCGAGGCCTACCTGGGCGAGAAGTATGCTTGAGGTCAAGGGGCTCAGCGCCTTTTACGGCGACGTCCAGGTCCTGTGGGACGTGGGGCTTGAGGTCCGGGAGGGCGAGATCGTCTCGGTCATCGGGCCCAACGGCGCCGGCAAATCCACGCTCCTCAAGGCGATCATGGGCCTGGTCCGGCCCCGGGGCTCGAACGGGCCGGCGGTCCTTTTCAAGGGCGAGCCCCTGGACGGAATGACCCCGGAGAACATCGTCCGGAAGGGCGTCACCCTGGTCCCCGAGGGGGCCCGGGTCTTTCCCGAGATGTCCTGCCTGGACAACCTCAAGCTGGGAGCCTACTCCGTGGCCGATCGCCACCGACACGACCGGCTCCTCGAAAATGTGTTCCAGCTCTTCCCCCGACTCGAGGAGCGACGGAGCCAGAAAGCCAGCACCCTGTCGGGCGGCGAGCGGCAGATGCTGGCCATGGGCCGGGCCCTGATGAGCGAGCCGGAGTTCTTGCTTTTGGACGAGCCCTCCCTGGGCCTGCATCCCCTGATGGTCAGCGCCCTGTTCGAGGCCATCAAGGCGGTCAACGAGCGGGGGCTGACCGTGCTCCTGGTCGAACAGAAGGTGACCTTCGCCCTCGAATGCTCCACCCGGGCCTACGTCCTGGAAAACGGTCGGGTCGTCCTGACCGGCTCGGGCCCGGAGCTGATGGGCGACGAGCATGTCTGCAAGGCATACCTCGCCATGTAGTCCCGGGTTCGACCACCGGCCTCCCCTTCCCCCGTGGCGGCCCCGCGAATTTTTGACTTTGTGGCAGGCGTAGCGGTGAAAATCGAATTTGAACTGAACGGCCAAGTCGTGTCCGCGGACGTCGCTCCCGACGCCACGCTGCTATCGGTCCTGCGCCTTGACCTGGGCCTCACCGGGACCAAGGAGGGGTGCGGCGTGGGCGAGTGCGGGGCCTGCACCGTGCTGGTGAACGGCCGAGCGGTCAACTCCTGCCTCTACCCGGCCGTCAAGGCGGACGGCCGCCGGGTGAACACGGTCGAGGGCCTGGCCGACGGCGACGACCTGAGCCCCCTCCAGGCGGCCTTTATCGAGACCGGGGCGGTCCAGTGCGGTTTTTGCACCCCGGGCCTGCTCATGAGCGCCAAGGCCCTGCTCGACGACAAGACGTCACCCAGCGACGAGGAGATCGTCGAGGCCCTGGAAGGCAACCTGTGCCGGTGCACCGGCTACCGCGACATTTTAAAGGCGGTCCGCCGGGCCGCCGGGCGGCGGGGCGAGGGTGAGCCGTGAGGGCGGACTACCACCGGCCGCCGAGTCTGACCGATGCGCTCGATCTTCTGGCGCGTCCGGGTCCCCCGGCCCGGGTCATCGCCGGCGGCACGGACCTGATGGTCGAGCGGCGGGCGGCCAAGGCCCGGGGAGAGGCGTCGAAAATCACCCTGGTGGACCTGGCCGACCTGCCCGAGTTATCCGGGGTGCGTGAGGATGACGGTGATCTGATCATCGGCGCCGCAGTCACCTTCAGCCAATGTCAATCGGACCCCTTGGTCAACAAATATATCCCCCTCCTGGCCGAGGCGGCCCGAACCGTGGGCTCGGTCCAGATCCGCAACGTGGCCACCCTGGGCGGCAACGTGGCCAACCTGAGTCCGGCGGCCGACGGCCTTGCGGCCCTGGTCGCCCTGGGGGCCGTGGCCCGGGTGGCCTCGGCCTCAGGGGAGCGGCAACTCCCCGTGGGGGACGTGGGCGACGAGTCTAAGAACGGCAACCTCGCTCCGGACGAGGTGATCGTTTCCTTCCGCGTGCCAAAACCGCCCTGCCCGGCCGGCAATACGTTCCTAAAGGTGATTCGGCGGCAGGCGGGGGGCATCGCCCGGTTCAGCGTCTCGGTCCAACTCGCCCCGGCCCCCGACGGCCGAACCATCCGGTCGGTGGCCCTGGGCCTGGGGGCCGTGTTTGGGCGACCCAGACGCCTGGCGTCGATCGAGAAGTGGTTGCTTGATCAGCCGGTCGAGGCCGGGGTGTTCATCGAGGCCGGGCGGCGGGCAACGGACGAGATGCTGGCCGTGAGCGGGGCGCGGCCGTCCATGGTCTACAAAGAGCCGGCCCTGGGGCGGACCGTCACCAAAGGCCTGGCCACGGCCTGGCAACGGGCCGGGGGCGCTTGGGGAGTGGACCGGTGACGGCCGGAACGAAAATCGTCGGCCACAGCGTCGTCCGGCGGGGCGCCTTCGAGCGCCTCACCGGCCGGGCCCGTTTCGGGGCCGACCAGATGCGCCCCGGGGATTTGGCCCTGGCCGTGGTCCGGGCGCCGTTGGGCCCGGCCCGGATCAAGGGCGTCGACGCCGCAGGCGCCCTGGCCAAACCGGGGGTGGTCCGGGTCTTTACCGCCGACGACGTGCCCGGCGAGAACCTCTACGGCATCATCGCCGTCACCCGGGATCAGCCGGTCCTGGCCCAGGGCCTGGTCCGCTGCCCCGGCGAGGCCGTGGCCCTGGTGGCGGCCGAGACCCTCGAGCAGGCCCGGGCCGGAGCCCGGGCGATGCGGGTGGACCTCGAGCCCCTGCCCGGCGTGTACGATCCCGGCCGGGCCCTGGCCCCGGAGGCGCCCCTGGTCCATGACCGGGGTAATCTGGTCCGGCAGACGAACATCATTCGCGGCGATGTGGAAACCGCCCTGGCCGAGGCCGCGGTCACCGTGTCCGGGCGCTACACCACCTCGATGATCGATCACGCGGCGCTGGAGCCCGAAGGCGGGCGGGCCGAGTGGATCGACGGCCGGGTGATCGTCACCGCCTGCACCCAGAACGCCCATTACGACCGGGCCGACCTGGCCCGGATTCTCGGGGTAAAGAAGGATCGGGTCCGGGTGATCCAGGCCGAGACCGGCGGCGGGTTCGGCGGAAAACTCGACCTCTCGGTCCAGCCTTTTTTGGCCCTGGCCGCCTGGCACCTGAAGCGGCCGGTGTCGATGGTCTATTCCCGGGAGGAATCCTTCTGGGCGACCAGTAAGCGCCACCCCCTGGTCATGGACCTGACCACCGCCGCCGACGAGGAGGGCCGCCTGGTGGCGGCCACGGCCGACGTCCTGGCCGACACCGGGGCCTACGCCTCTTACGCCCTGGCGGTCTGCGTCCGCGCGGCGGTCCACGCCCTGGGGCCTTACCGGGTGCCCCATCTGAAGATCAGGTCCCGGGCGGTCTACACCCACAACGCCTGGGCCGGGGCCATGCGCGGTTTCGGGGTGCCCCAGGCGGCCGTGGCCCACGAGGGGCAGATGGACGCCCTGGCCCGGGCCCTGGACCTGGACCCTCTCGAGCTGAGGATCAAGAACGCCCTTCGGAGCGGCGATATATCGGCCACGGGCCAGCGCCTGGGCCAGGGCGTGGGCCTGGTCGAGTGCCTCGAGGCCATTCGGCCGTACTACGACGAATGGCGACAGGAGAGTGCCGGCTCGGACTCGGCGGGCGTCGGCGTGGGGGCGATGTACTACGGCATCGGCAACACGGCCCTGTCCAACCCGGCCGGGGCCCGGGTCGAGATCACCGCGGACGGAGACCTGATCCTCTACACCGGCGCGGCGGACATCGGCCAGGGCTCGGACACGGTCTTGGGACAGATCGCGGCCGAGCGCCTGGGCTGGGATTTGTCCCGGGTGCGGCTGGTCCGGGCCGACACCGACCTGACCCCCAGCGCCGGGGCCACCTCGGCCAGCCGCCAGACGTTCATCAGCGGCAACGCCGTGCGCCAGGCCGCGGCCAACCTCGAGGCCATGCTGTTCGAGGAGGCCGCCGAGAAGCTCGAGATCGGCCGCCGCGACCTCGACCTGGCCGAAGGGCGGGTCGTCCCCCGCGGCGCGCCGGACAAGGCCGTGGCCGTGACCGACCTGGTGGCCGACCTGGCCGCCCGGGGGGAGCGGGCCCTGGCCGACGGTCACTTCGACCCCCTGGCCACGGCCCTGGACCCGGAGACGGGTCAGGGTTGTCCTTACCAGACCTACGCCTTTGCCGCCCACGCGGCCCTGGCCCGGGTCGAACGCCACTCCGGCCTGGTCAGAGTCCGCCGGGTGGCCGCGGCCCACGACGTGGGGCGGGCGGTCAATCCCCAGGCCGCCCGGGGCCAGATCGCCGGCGGGGTGGTCATGGGCCTGGGCTACGCCCTGATGGAGGAGTACGAGCCCGGACCGGACGTGAACCTGGACCGCTACCACATCCCGACCATGGCCGACGCCCCGGAAATCACGCCCATCCTCATCGAGCCGGGGGACCCGGACGGGCCCTACGGGGCCAAGGGCCTGGGCGAGCCGGCCCTGATCCCCACCGCCCCGGCCGTGGTGGCGGCGGTGTCGTCGGTGGTCGGCCGGCCGCTGCGCGATCTGCCGCTCAACCTCGAAAGGGTCATGGCCGCTCTCACGGCCCAGGAGAAAGGTGACGATGATCGAGATTGACCTCGAGGCCTGTAACGGCTGCGGCATCTGCGTCAAGGATTGCCCCCTGGGGGTGATCGACCTGGAGGACAAAAAGGCCGTGGTCGGGGAGGGCTGCGTCGAGTGCCTGACCTGTCAGAAGGTCTGCCCCCCCGCGGCGGTCTTGGTTCGGGAGGCGCCCCTGGCCCCGGGGGTGGTGCTCTGCGAGGCCTGCCCCGTTGCCTGCCGGGTGCCGCCCCGCCGGACCGGGGCCTGCCGTCGGTTCGTCAACGAGAAAGGCCGGCTGGTCCGATCGAGGCCGCTGCTCGGCTATGACGAGGTCCAAGGCGAGGTCGGCCCCTTCCCGCGTCCGGAGATCGCCACGCCGCTGATCACGGCCATCGGCGCCGGTGGGACCTACCCCGACTACGTGCCCGCGCCGCACATCGTCACCCATCGCCGCGGCGAGGTGGACGTGGTCACCGCCGTGACCGAGGCGCCGCTGTCCTACTCGGGCCTGAAACTGAAAATCGACACCGACGCCCACCTGGGCGACGAGGGGGCGGTCGTCACCTTCGAGGGCCGGCCGGTGGGCATGGTCGAGACCGAGGAATACGGCTCGAAAATCATCGCCCTGGGCGGGGTCAACCGCCTGACCGGCAAGTACGGCGTGGCCGCGGCCCGGGCCGTGGCCGCGGCGGCCAACCGCGAGGCCATCCGGCTCAAGGTCCGGGGCGGGCCCGGGCTCGAGGTCCAGGTCGGCCGCCCGCCGGTAATCGACGGCGCCCGGATGGGCCGGATGCGGGTCGGCTGCGGGTCGGCCACGGCCGGGCTGTTCGCCCCCTTCCTCAAACGGGCGGCCGACGAGGTCATCGTCCTGGACGCGCACATCACGTCGCTGTTCACCCACCACGCCGCGGGCCGCTGCCTGGGGTCCGAGCCCAGCGGGATCGAGTTGACGTATCCCAAGTCCACGCCGGGCCGCTACTTCGGCCGGGCCGGGCAGGGCTGGGGCGCCACGGACGTCGAGAGGCCCCTGGACGTCATCGCCGCCGTGGACCGGGCCAAAATCCCGGTCGGCTTCCGCCTCCTGGTCACCGAGACCACGGGGCAAAAAGCGGCCCTGTTCGAGTTCGGGGCCGACGGCATTTTCGGGGAGATCGAACCGACGCCCGAGGTCGCCGAGGCGGTGGCGGCCATCGCCGAGACCTGCCAGATGTCCCGGGTGTCGGCGGTCTACGTCGGCGGGGCGGGCGGGTCGGCCCGGGCGGGCGTGACCCGGTATCCGTTGAGACTCACCAAGGCCGTGCACGACCGGCGGGCGGTGCTGACCGTGGGCGGTGCCCCGGTATTCATCCTGCCCGGCGGCGGCATCACCTTTTACGTGGATGTGGAAAAGGTCCGGGTCGGAGCCTTCACCTGGGTGCCCACCCCGGCCACGGTCTGTCCCCTGGAGTACACCATGACCCGGGAGGACTACGAGGCCATGGGCGGACACCAGGAGGCGATGAAACCCTTTACCGCCTTGAAGCCAAAGGAATGGAACCGCTAACGATCATCAGCGACGACCTGGTCCTGGTGGACTGGGGCCCGATGACGCTCACCGTCTCGGCCTGGGCGGACGGTGTGGCCCGGCCGGTGATGGCCGCCCGGGCCGGGGCCGCGGCCTTGGAAGCGCTCGGGCAGCTGGCCGATTTCCAGCAATATCTCAAAAAACCCGTCGACCGTCTCCCCTACCGCGGGCAGCGGCCGGCGGTGGTGGTCCGGGCGACCGAGGCCGCCCGCCGGGTGGCGGCGGCCGTGGGGACGGTCCTGACGCCCCTGGCCGCGGTGGCCGGGGCGGTGGCCGACGAGGTGGCTGACGAGGGCCTAAGGCTCGGGGCCGATCGGGTAGTGGTCAACAACGGCGGCGACGTGGCCTTGCGCCTGGGGCCCGGCCAGGAGGTGACGGTGGGATTGCCCCCCTTTCCCGGCCGACCGGGGGGCCATCGCTTGAGGATTGGACACGGCCAGGGCGTGGGCGGCCTGGCCACCAGCGGCTGGCAAGGACGCAGTTTTTCGCCCGGCGTGGCCGATCAGGTCAGCGTCTGGGGAGAAAACTCGGCCCTGGCCGACGCCGCGGCCACCGCCCTGGCGGCCCAAACCACGGTCGACGCGGCCGGCGTGCGACGGCTGGCGGCCTCGACCATCGACCCGGACACCGATCTGGGGTCGACTCCGGTCACGGTCGGCGTCGACGGCCTGTCCCGGCGCGACGCGGACTCGGCCCTGTCCCGAGGCGAGGCGGCGGCCCGGCGGGTCATGGCCCGGCTCGAGGTGGCCGGTGTCCTCTTGAGAGTCGGGTCCGCTCACCGGGTCCTATGGCGATCGTCGAGTCGTAGCGCTTCCGGGCCGGGGGACCGGCTCGGCTTGAGAGTAACCAGGGGGTTGCCGTCAGGTCGGCGGCGACACTATTCATTCAGGGAGGGGAAAAATGAAGGGTCTTAAAGTATCGTTGTTGGTAATCACTAGCCTGGCGTTGCTGGGGCTGCCGTCCGTGGCCGCGGCCGGCGGCAAGGTGGCGGTGGTGGTGGTGGACGTGCAGGCCGATTTCACCAAGGCCCACAAAGGCTCGCTGGCGGTCAACGGCACCGATCAGGCCTATCTGAAGCAGGTGGTCAAGGCCACGGCGCAGTTGAAAAAGGCCGGCCTGCCGATCTACGCCACCCAGGACTGGCACCCGAAGAATCACATGTCTTTCGCCTCGAACCAACCCGGGAAAAAGCCTTTCCAGGCCATCAAGCTGGCGGACGGCCGGACCCAGGTGCTGTGGCCCAATCACTGCGTCCAGGGTTCAGCCGGAGCCGGGATCCTCCTGGACAAGGCCCTGTTCACCAAGGTGGTGCGAAAGGGCATGAACCCCAAGTATGACTCCTATTCCGGCTTCAAGGACGACGGCGGGGCCAAAACGGGTCTGGACAAGTCTCTGAAGGCCGCTGGCGTGGGGACCCTGATCGTGTACGGCATCGCCACGGACTACTGCGTCAAGGCCACGGTGATGGATGGCCTGGCCGCCGGGTTCAAGGTGGTGGTGGTCCAGGACCTGTGCCGGGGCGTGGCCCTCAAAACTTCCCAGGCCGCCTGGAAGGCGATGAAAAAGGCCGGGGCCGTGTTGTGGCCGAGCCTGGATCTGGCCAAGGCCAAGAAGTTATAGGCCGGGGCGTCCGGCCTAACCCCGGTAAAAATCGGGCAAGAGCGACCCCGCCCCCCTGGGGCGGGGTCGCTCTCATTTGCCTCGGACTGGCTCATTTCTGGCCTAAGGCTTATAATAATGTCACGCCGTTGGTCTCGTTCGGCCGTCTGAGTGGTGTCCCGGCCCGGGCAGAGGTCAACGGCGCCCGGGACTTCATCTTCTCCGGAGACGTCGGCCGGCCGCCCAAACCGGGTGGTCGATCATCGGGCGCCGGTGAGGCCGGATAGCTTGGCGGAGTGGCGGGCATGGTCAAGCGCTATCATCAATACATCTTCTTTGAAATGCTGCCGCCGTTTATTGTCTCGATCCTGGTGTTCACCTTCATGTTCCTGGTGGTCGACCTGGTCAAACTGACGGAGATGGTGGTCAAGAACCCGGGCTGCCTGGGCCAGGTGCTGGCCCTCATGCTTTGTTCGCTGCCCTTTTTTATGGTCTTCGTCCTGCCCATGGCGACGCTGCTGGGGGTGTTGCTGGGCATCATCCGGTTGTCATCGGATAACGAGTTGACCGCTCTCAAGAGTTCGGGGGTCAGCCTGTGGCAGATCCTGCCGCCGGTGTTGGCGCTCAGCCTGATGACCCTGATCGTCTCCGGGGTGTTGTCGATTTGGCTCAAGCCGCTCGGCCTTCGGGCGGCCGAGGATCTTCGGGTCGAGATCGGGACGGCCAATCCCGAGCTGGCCTTGAAGCCGGACGTGATCAACATCGTGAACCGGCATCTGGTGATCTACGTGGGTCAGGCCGCCGACGGAGGCCGGTTCATGCGCCATCTGCTCATCTGGGACGAGCGCAACCCCAGGCTGAAACAGACCATCGTCGCCAAGCGCGGCAGCCTTCGGTTGGTGCCGGGGACGACATCCCAGACCACGATCAAGAAGATCGAGAAGAAGTTCATGCTGGTCCTGCGCGACGCCAAGATATTGAAGGTCAGCCCCGACCTCCGGGTCACCCCGGACAGCACCTTCGAGGGCATGCGCCAGCCGCTGATCCTGAGCCAGCTCATTCCCTCCCTGCAGGGCGGCCGGCGCCACCCCGGCGGAATGACTCTCGGCGAACTGCTGGCCGCCCTGGAAAAGGCCCCGCCGGGCACCCAGTGGCACAACCGGCTATTGATCAACCTGCACCAGTTGTTCTCGATCCCGATGGCCTGCCTGATCATGGGCCTGTTGGGCGTGCCCCTGGGTATCCAGGGCCGCGGCTCGAGTCGGTTCGCCGGCGTGATCATCTCCTTTATCATTTTTGTGGTCTACTACCTGTTCATGAACTCGGCCTTCACCCTGGGCAAGGACGGCACCCTGCCGCCCGTGCTGGGGGTCTGGCTGGGCAATATCGTGTTCGGCCTCCTGGCGACCTACATGGTCTGGGAGGCCTCGCGGGATCGGCCCATCTTGTTCATCCGGATATTTTACGCCGCCGGATTCCGGGTCCAGCGAACGCTCCGAAAACTGGGCCTGGTGACGTGAGACGGCCCGCTTGACGGTCAATCTTCGCCGCGGGTCACCGCCCCTGGAGGACGAGCTTCAGCAAATGAGCGACGACCGTTTCGGTCGCCCCGCGGTGGCGCTTTACCAGGGACAGCGCGGCCCGGCCCATGGTCCGGGCCCCTTGGAGATCGGCCCTCAATCGGGCCAGGGCCCGGGCCAGGGAGGCCGCGTCAGCGACCTCCAGCCCGGCCCCGACGAACAGGAACTCGTCGCGCATTTGGGCAAAATTCTTCATGTTCGGCCCGAACAGGACCGGGACGCCGAAGGCGGCCGGTTCGAGCAGGTTGTGTCCGCCCACGCCGCGCTCGACGATCAGGCTGCCGCCGACAAAGGCCGCTTCGGCCAGGGCGTACGTCCGGGCCAGTTCGCCCAGGGTGTCCAGGAGGATGACCGGGGCGTCGGGAAGGCGGCCCGTGGAGCGGCGGTTCACGGCGTACCCGGCCCGGTGGACGATTCCGGCCACCTCGTCAAAGCGTTCGGGTTGACGGGGGGCCAGGACCAGCCTGGTCTTGGGGCTGATGTCCCGGAGACGCCCCCAGGCCTGGAGCACGATTCGTTCCTCGCCGCGATGGGTCGACCCGGCGACGAACACCGGCGCGTCCCTGCCCAGGCCCAGTTCGCGGCGCCAGGCCGCGGCGTCCACGTCGGTCGGGTAATGGCGGTCGTATTTGACGTTGCCCGCGTCCAGGATTTTGCGGCCGTCAACGCCTAGGGCCCGGACCCGGGCCGCATCCGCGGCAGACTGCATCAGGCAGACGTCGAAGGCCCCCCAGACCCTGGTCGAAAACCCGCCCAGCCGCCGCCACCATCGGCCGCCGCCCCGTGACAGTCGGCCGTTGATCATGATCGCGGGCACCCCGCGCCGCCTCAGCCGGAGCAGCAGGTTGGGCCAGACGTCCGTCTCGACCAGGGCGAAGACCCTCGGACGCAGGTCGTCGATGAGCCGCCTCATGGCCCAGGGCATGTCCACCGGGGACACGACGACACTCACGGCGGCCCGGTCGCCGAAGCGCCGCCTGGCCTCGTCCAGGCCGTCGGGGGTGCCCACGCTGAGGACGATCTCCAGTCCCGGTTCTTGGGCCAGCAGGGCGTCGACGATCGTCGCCGCGGTGACGACCTCGCCCACGGACACGGCGTGGAACCAGACCCGGGGTTGGTTGGAGGACGGCGGGGCCGGTCGCCCCAGTCCCATCCGGCGGGTCAGGGCCCAGCGGTACTTGTCGCCGCGGACCATCTGCGCCCCCAGGATTGGACAAATCCCGAACAGGTACGCCAGGGCGCCGAAATTGTAGACGTAATCCCCGAGGGTCAGGCCGGGGCCCCTGGGGCCTCGTTGACGGCCTCGACTTACGCCGGGCCTGGGGTCTCGTCGTGGACCGCGACCGGCCATCCCCGGCCCTATGGCGACTTGGTGGTTGGAATAACGATCACGGGCGGATGATCCTCAATGTGAGAGCGCATTAATATCTCGATCTCCGGACGGCCGCCTTGAAGGTTGCGGACCAAAAGACATTACGAGAATCGCATCAATCGGAATTGCGAGCCGTGACCCAACGGCGCTGGGTCCCGGCCGGGACCGTCTACGACTCTTGCTGGCCCCCCGCCTCGACCAGGATATTCAAGGTCAGTTTCTTGAGACGACCTATTCCCGCGCCGGTGGGCTCGAAGGTGACGGTGCCGACGGTGCCGCCGAAGGCATTGGCGACCTCAATGTGCGGCCAGTTGTTCGCCCCTGAATCGACGATGGTGCCACCCACGCCCAGGGTGCCGCCCCCCACGGGCACGGTGACGGTCTGGGTCGAGCCGGCATCAGGGCCCGGCCCCCAACGGAAGACATCCCCCCCGCCTCCGGTGGCCAACGTCCAGGTGATGATGACCTGGATGGACTGGGTCGGCATGTAATAACCGCTGCCCGTGATGCCGATGAAATATTGCTGGTAGGACACCACGGCGGACTCATCTCTAACGGGCTGCATGGTCCAGGTGCTGGTTGACGCGGCGCCGGACGTCCCTTTGGCCGGCATGCCGGTGAAGGTGCCCGTGACCGCGCTGCGGGCCTCGACCGTAAAATAGGGGTCCACCGAATAGGCCGCCGCCTTGTCCGCGGTGAGCAGGGTCGTCAACACCGGCGAGGTGTAGATCATGAACTTGCTTGATGTTCCCAAAAAGCGGCGGCGTGAGATTCGGCCGTTACCCTGGTGGGCATTTTCTCTCTTTTTGTCGTCACGCCCCATTCTTGACTCCGACCCAAGAGAAACGGCCAATCCTCAAACTCGGAAGGTGTATGCGATTAATGATAAACAATTGGCGAACATATTTCAACGTTTGTTTCGAGCGTTCGTCTCAGCCCCTCAAGGGCCAACCCAGGAACCAGGCCTTGGCCGCTCGGTCCCGAAGGGAAAGCCCGAAACCCTCGGGACGGGGCCGGTCGAAAAAGCGCTCGGCCAGGGCCAGATGGATCCGCAGAGCACGACCCTGACCGGCCCGGTCAAAGCGATCCCTGATCCCGGGCCAGTCGATCCCCTCCCCGGCCGCCCGCCGGATGAGCGTCTGGTCATGGAGGTGTCTGAGGGGAATCCGTCGGGCGCGTAAGGGGTAGTGCCGCCTGGTGCTCTGGCAGTGGAGGATGTTCTGGATCACCTGATGGGTCAGGGACGGCCGGCGCAGCCTTGCCGTGGCGGTCGCCAGGGCCGTCGAATCGGCCCGCATCTCGGCCGCGCTCAGGACGTCCCAATACCTCTTGTTCACCGGCTCGAGATGCAGCTCGACCGCGGCCTTGCGGCCGTGATGTTCCAGGGGCGGGAGATGATGATGGTCGTGGTAAGGGTCGCCGGGATTGGTCTGGAAATATCCCTGGTAGCCGATCTTGACCAGGGCCAGGTAGCAATCCCGGGCCGCCTCGGCCGGGATCAAGATATCGAGGTCCCCCAGCACCCTGTCCCCGGGATGGCCATAGAGACCCGAGGACAAGTGGGCCGCGCCCTTGAGCAGGACCGGCTCGATCCCCAGCTCATTGAGGGCCCGACCGATCTCCTCGATCTGGACGGACAACGCCTCGTTGCGCTGGGCGTTGAGGTCGCGCAGGTCGGTTAAAAATTCGCGGAGATCGTCCGGAATCTGGAGACCATTTTGGTCAAAGGCGGGTAACAGGGCCGGTGTGACCAGGTGACGGCTCGAGACCTCGACCAGGCGCTCCCAACTCACCCTTCCCGAGGCGATCCAATGGGCCAAGGTCCCGCCCCGCCGGGGGGCCGGGTCGTCCCCCCCCAGTAGACGGCCCAGAAAATAATAGGCCTGCCGCCCGGTCACGAGGCGGAGACCTCGCGCACCAGGGCGACCGCCTGGTCCAGGGAATCGAAGGTCATCTCAAAGGCAGGGGTGCGCCTGATCCAGTCGATGACCCGGATCACGTCCTCGGGCTCCGGTGAGATCCAGGCCCCGGACCGGACCAGCCGCTCCAGGGCCTCCAGGCCTGACAGCCGGTGGATCGAGGCCGGCGCCCCGGGCGAGTAACCGGGAAAGATGATCAGCCTGGCCGGCAGTCGGGCCGGCGGGCGGTCGCCGGACGGGGGCGGCGCCAGGTAGCGGACCTGGGCGCCGTACTCCGTAAAAATCGGCAGGTCGTGGATCCCGGGATAATGACCGGCCAGCGCCTCCCGGCCGCCGGCCTTGACCGACAGGGCGAACGGCGCCGCGGCCACCCGGGATTGGGCCCGGTCCAGGGCGGTGGTGTCGTCGCTCATGTAAGGAAAGCCAACCCGGGCCAGGGCCGCGGCCAGGGTGGTCTTGCCCGAGCCGCCGCCGGCCGACAGGACGATGCACCCCTTACGACCGCCACTCAACCCGACCACGGCCGCGTGGAAATGGGCGATCCACTCCTGGCCCGGGTGAACGGCGGACAGGATCTCGGTCAGCACCGCGGCCTTGAACTCCCACGGTTGGTCGCGTCTGGCCGCGAGGCGCCCGTCGGCCAGCAGGACGTACTCGTCCGCCCCATGATGCAGGTCGAGCGTGACGTCGGGCGGCTCGTCGTCCGCGACCCGGGCGTGGGCCAGAAGGGGATCGACCAGGGCCTTCAACTCGGCCGAACCGAACCGCAGGCGGATTGTCCGGTCCAACAGGCAATAGACGCGGACCGTTCTCGGCGCCTCGGCCGGGACAAACGGCGCCGGCTTTGGAATTGGATCCGGGTCGGGTGTTTCCGGACCCTGGGCCTCGATGAGCAGCCCTTCCAGGCGCCATTGATCCATGGCCCCCCCCACGTCGTGCGCCGCAATCTCGAGGGGAATCTGAAAGCGTTCGGCCAGGCCGGCGGCCACCTCCTCTGCAGACAGTCCCTCGGCCAGCCCTTGCCAGACGATTTTACCGGTGTAATTGAGCAGAAACAGCCGGCCGTCTCCCCGGGACAGGACCAGCCCCTCGTCCAGAGGAACCATCAGGACCTCTTTAAAGCGATCCAACCGATTCATCCCCTTGATCCGACCCGGTCCGGACTCCGGGCCGGAGGTCCGACTCTAATGCGGCGCGATGCGAGGACCATCCTTGTCGAGCTTGGCCCGCGGCCAGAGGTGATAGGGTCTCGTCTTCCAGCGGTTGTGAAGCCACCACCACTGCTCCGGCCGGCGGCGGATGACGGCCTCGGCGAAGGTGTTCCACTGCTGGGTCACCCGGTCCACGGCCTTGGTCCGGTCGGGCTCGGGCCGAAGATCGAACGGCGGCCCGACCACGAAGTGGTAGCGACCCCTTTCAAAATAGTTGTAGACCGGCACGACCGGTTTGCCGGTCGCCAGCCGGATTCGGGCCGGCCCGCGGTTGCTGCAGGTCCGACGGCCGAAGAAGTGGATGAAGACCCCGCGGTCGCTGTCCACGTCCTGATCCGGCATCAGTCCCACCGTGCCGCGGTCGTTGATCGTCGAGATGATGTCGGCCAGGGTGCCCCGGTTGGGGGCGACGCGGTGGCCCCACTGACCAAGAATCCGCTTGATCAGCAGATCGATTGGTCGAAAGTCGAACCGCCGGATGACGATCATGGTCGACCGGCCGACGATGTTTCCCATCAGGGCGTTCAGGACCGGGTGGCCGTAGTGGAAGGCCACCACCAGGCCACCCTGGCGGGTCTCGTACGGAGGGACGTTTTCCAGGCCGTGAAAGACCACCTGCCGGCGGACCCGGGCCGGGGTCAGCGTCACGATCCAGGCCGTTTCCAACAACACCTGGCCCCAATGCCTGAAACAATCCCGGGCCAGGGCGTGCACCCGGGCCTCGGTCAGCTCATCGCCATAGGCGAACCGCAGATTCCGGCGGGCGATCATCCGGTACCGGTAGTACAGGCGGTAGACCAGGCTCCCCAGCGCCCGGCCCGCCGGGCGCAGAACGGACGGCGGAATCAGCCCCAGCACCTTGAGGATGAGCGACAGCAGACGGTATACGGCCTGATTCATCAGCAAGCGCTCCCGTCACCAGGGCCGAAAAGACTTTCGGGACATGGACTTTCTTTCCACAAAACAATCCCGAAGTCAAAAAATCCAGACCATCATCGGACCTTGGGTCCCAGGATCGTCCGGGTCAGCGCCGGGGTATGGTAACATCATACCTCACGACCAACGGGCTGTTTCCAGCCCCAGGAAGATCGGGGATCATTGACTGATGGACCGGTCCCTCTACAGACTGATGATCGGCCTGAGCCGGGTAGCGGGTCTGCTGCCTCTCGCTGTCTTGAGGATAACGGGGCGGATAATCGGCGACGTCCTGTTCTGGATCGACCGCCGCCACCGGTCCATTGCCCGCCGGAATCTGCGTTTCGCCTATGGCGATGATCTGACCGAGGCCCAGGTCCACCGGCTGGCCCAGGGGTGCTATCGACACCTGGGTCAGATGGCTCTCGAGTTGTTGTGGCTGATGTGCGTCACCCCGGAGCGGTTGAGCCGTCAGGTGAGGGTTCATGGTCTCGAGAACGTGTACCAGGCAAGACGGGCCGGTCGGGGGATCATCCTGCTGGGGGCGCACGCCGGCAACTGGGAGCTGGCCGTGCTGGTGGCCGGTCGGGTGCTGGGCCGGGTCATGTGGGTGGTGCGGCCCCTGGACCCACGTCCCCTGGACCGCCTGATGACCGACCTGCGGACCAGGTGGGGCAATGACCTGACCCGCACCCGGCAGGGGTCGCGCCGATCCCTGGTCAACGAACTCGGGTCGGGCGGCAACGTCGGTATTCTCCTGGACCAGGACGCCCACTGGCACGAAAGCGTGTTGGCGCCCTTTTTCGGCCGTAGCTCCCGAACCAACCAGGGGCTGGCCCTGATCTGGCTCGCCACCCACTCTCCGGTCGTCCCCTGTTTCAGTTTTTTTCAACACGGGCGCTGGCACGTGGTGTTCGGTGAGCCGCTCCCGTTGGAGCGATTCCCTGACACTAAAAAAACCATCGAGGCCGCGTGCCGAAACACCAACGCCGCCATCGAGGCCGCCATCCGGCGGCATCCCGAGCAATGGCTGTGGCAACACCACCGCTGGAGAATATATTACGACTAAAAAAGTGAGTAACAGGCGACGCACAAAATCGATCGTAGCGCCACGCGGAGGGGCCGCCCCGGTGACGTGCTGGTGGTCCCGACCACCGGCCGGTCCTTCCGGGACGCCACCAAGGCCCGCGTCCACAAACACAAGGCGGCCAAGGCCGGAGTCAAAGGTCGTGGCCATCCACCAGGAAGTCAGCGACGATCCCATGGGCTGCTTCGCGGTTCACCCGGCCTAAGCCGAGATGGTCCTGGCTGTGCTAAAAAAATAAAGAGGCCGTAAGAACCGCTGGAGTTCTTACAGCCGTTGGGTCCTGGCTCCCCGGGACGGACTCGAACCGCCGACACGGTGGTTAACAGCCACCTGCTCTGCCGACTGAGCTACCGGGGAAAACTTCAACCAGATTTCTTTACCCTGAAAACCTACCCCTGTCAAGGCCGATCATCGATCGGCCCGGGCATAAAAATCCCCTCCCCGCCCCGAACGATTACGTCCGGCGGGAGAGGGGCGTTGGCCATCAATTGAACAGGGTCGGCTGCTCGTGCGTCACCAAGGCCGGCGGCCAGTCCAGGGCCTCTTCGGCCACCACCTCGGAGTAGTCATCGAACCAGTAGGCCTGGGGGTTGCGCCGGTAAATCATGAACCGGGCCGAGTCCTCGTCCTCGGCGGCGCGGTGGAACTTGAAGAAGACGTGTTCCTCGGTCAGGCCGACCACCTCGATCTTGCCCTCGGCATGGGACATGACGAACCGGGCCCGCTTGGCCAACCCCGAGCTGTGGACCCGGGCCATGTCGAAGATCCGATAGCCCTCTTCCACGGGCACGGCGTAGGTCTTGTTGCCGATCGTCGGCCGGCACTGGAAGACATAGTAGGGCGGGACCCCCAGGTAGGACAGCTCGTTGAGCAGCCGGGACATGGTCCGCGGGTCGTCGTTGACGCCGCGGATCAAGGGCGTCTGGTTGCACAGGATCGCCCCCGCGCCCTGGAGCAGGGCCAGGGCCCGAACGGCCTGGTCGGTCAGTTCCCGCCAGTGATTGAAGTGAAGCATGAAATAGAGTCGGTGGCGGTTCAGGCTGTAGCGCCGCACCAGATCGATCAGGTCCGGATCATTCAGGATTCGATGGGGATTGTAGGCCGGCATCTTCGTGCCCAGGCGGATCACCCGGACGTGGTCGATCCGCCGCAGTTCATGAATAATCTTCCTCAGCCGGCGCGTGGGGATCATCAAGGAATCGCCGCCGGTGATAAGGACGTTGTTGATCTCCGGGTGACGCCGAATGTAATCGAGACCATGGCTGACGTCCAGGGAGACGTCATCACCGTGCCGGATGAACAAGCGCTTGCGGAAGCAAAACCGACACAGGCCCCCGCACATGTCGCTGGCCAGGAGCAGGGCCGTGGAGTTGTACTTGTGCTGAACGCCGGGGGCCACCTGATAGGTCTCTTCCGAGGACGGGTCCAGGCGTCCCCAATGGTCCAACTCGTCCAGGCTGGGGACGACGATCCGCCGCAGGGGATCGTCGGGGTCATCCCAGTCGATCAGGGACAGGTAATAGTCGCTGGCCCGGAATTCGAATCGGCCCACCACCGGATGAAGGACCCGGCTTTCCTCGGCCGTCAAACCAGCCACCTGATCCAGTCCGGTCACGTATTTCGGTTTCATAGGCGCCTCCGTATATGTTGAGCCGCCGGCCCGGGCAAGGCCAATTCATCCCCCCCTCGACCGGCGCCCCGGTAGGCGGCGCAAACGCGGCCTGCTGGAGCACCCCGTCCCGGGCCAACGGAAATTTCCCTGGCAACAGCGGCAGGAGGCGAAACCAATGTGCCCTTGGCGGTCCCCGGTGCGCCGAAGATCGTCAGCGGATCGACCTGGCTAAAAGTAGGCGAAAAACCTGATGTCCGGGGACAAGCGGGCTCGGCCCCCCTGTCCGGTGCGATGGGTAAGACCGTTATAGCTGATCCAAGTATGCCTCACCGGGGCGACCATGTCAAGGCGATTTCACGGAATTTAATATTATAAAATTAAACGGCGTCCCGGTAAATCCGAAACGCCAGGGTCAAGCACTTTGGTCCCGTCGCCTTACTCGGCCGCGGCCCTCTCCGGCTCGGCGCCCAACCGGCTCAGGGCCACCAGGTGGTCGAACTCCCGGTCGACCCTGTCCTGGATGTAGGCGATCTCATGCTCCTTGAGGTGCCGGAAGCGCCGCTGGGGCTTCAGGTACTCGGTGATGGGCTTGGGCTTCTTGACCTTGTAGTTCAGGATATACCGGCCCTCGATCACTTCGTACAGGGGGAAAATCTTGGTGTCCAGGGCCAGCTTGGCCACCTCGATGGACCGGGCGGCGTCCATGCGCCAGCCGGTGTTGCACGGGCTGAAGACGTGGAGGTAGGCCGGGCCCTTGACCGCGGCCGCCTTGCGGGCCTTGTTCATCAGGTCGTAGGGCCGGGCCACCGAGGCCGTGGCCACGTAGGGGATCTTGTGGGCGGCCATAATCGCCGGCATGTCCTTTTTCCAGGTGAGCTGCCCGATGGAGCGCTTGCCGGGGGGGCTGGTGGTGGTCATGGCCCCGTAGGGGGTGGCCGAGGAGCGTTGGATGCCGGTGTTCATATAGGCCTCGTTGTCCAGGCAGACGTAGATCATGTCGTGGCCCCGTTCGGCCGCGCCGGACAGGGCCTGGAGCCCGATGTCGGCCGTGCCGCCGTCGCCGGCGAAGGCGACCACGTTGACCTTGTCCTCGGGCAGCCGGCCCTTGCGGACCAGGGCCTTGCGTCCGGCCTCGATCCCCGAGGCCACCGCCGCGGCGTTCTCGAAGGCGACGTGGATCCAGGGGATGCTCCACGAGGTGAAGGGGTAGGGGGACGAGATGATCTCCATGCAGCCGGTGGCGCTGACGGCGATGGTTTGGTCGCCCAGGGCCTTGCAGACCAGGCGCAGGGCCAGGACCTCGCCGCAGCCCGAGCAGGCCCGATGCCCGCAGGAGAACGGCTCATCAAGGGGGACCTTCTTGGCGGTGATTTTTTCATACGCGATGTCGGCCATCAGGATACCCTCAGTCCGATCATGTGGTAGAGTTGCTTCTGGCTCCCCGGACGCTCGGCGATATCGACCATCTCGGCGAAATCCTCCCGCCTGACGTCCCGGCCGCCCAGGCCGGCGATGAAGCCCACGATCCGGGGACCTCCCCCGCCGGCGTAGTACAGGGACCTCAGTTCCGTGGCCACCGGGCCGCCCTGGCCGCCAAAGGGCAGGCAGCGGTCCATGACCGCCAGGGTCTTGGCCCCGCCCACGGCCCGGCGGAATTCCTCGAAGGGGAACGGCCGCCACAACCGGATCCGCGCCAGGCCGACCTTTTGGCCCGCCTGCCGCATTTCATCTACGGCGGTCATGGCCGTCTCCGAGGTCGAGCCCATGGTCACCAGGACGGTTTCGGCGTCCTCGGTCCGGTAGGTCTCGACAAAGTCGTAGCGGCGGCCGAAATGGTTCGCCCATTCCTCGAAGGCCTCGGCGATGACCGTCGGGGATTTCAGAATCGCGTCCTCGACCACGTAGCGGGCCTCGGTGTAGACCTCGGGCACGCCCACCAGGCCCATGGATAGCGGACGGGCCGGGTCGAGCCGGTGGGCCGGGACGAAGTCGGGCAGAAACTTCTTGACCTCGTCGCGGGACAGAAGCTCGATGGGTTCGATGACGTGGCTGAGGGTGAAACCGTCCAGGTTGACCATGACCGGGAGCTGGACCGCATGGTCCTCGCTGATCCGAAAGGCGATGCAGGTCAGGTCAAAGGCGTCCTGACCGTTTTCGGCGAAGAGCGAGATCCAGCCGGCGTCCCGCTCGGCCATGACGTCGGAGTGGTCGTTCCAGATGTTGATCGGGGCCGACAGGGCCCGGTTGGCGACGGCCATGACCATCGGCAGCCTGAGCGCCGGAACGATGAACAGGATCTCGTGCATCAGGGCGATGCCCTGGGAGGCCGAGGAGGTGAAGCAGCGCGCCCCGGCCGCGGCGGCGCCGACGCAGGCGCTGAGGGCCGAGTGCTCGCTCTCCACGGGCACGAATTCGGCGTCCAGCTTACCGTCGGCCACCAGCTCGGACAGATGCTCGACGATGTGGGTCTGGGGGGTGATCGGGTAGGCGGCGATGACGTCCACGTCGCAGGCCGACGCGGCCTCGCTGACCGCCAGGCTGACCTCGAGTCCCATCCGGCGGCTCATGACGCCACCTCCTCGACCATGGCGATGGCGTCCTTGGGGCACTCGGCGGCGCAGATGCCGCAGCCCTTGCAGTAGAAGTCCAGCCAGTCGTGATAGCCCTCCTCGTCGGCCGGGGCGTAGGCGGCGTCAGGGCACAAGATGTAGCACAGGCCGCACTTGATGCACTCTTCTCTGTCCGTGACCGGCTTCTGGCCGGTGCGCCAGTCGCCGGTCTGGAAATCGCAGGAGTTGCCCGGCTTCTCGATCGAGCAGCCCAAGGCCAGGTCCTGCCAGCATTCGATGGCGTCGGGGGCAGCCATGATTCATCCCTCCACGGTGGTCAGCTCGAACGCCTGACGCATGGCCGCGGCGTTTTTGGCGCCGATTTTACCGAATCGCTCGGCCAGGGGGCCGTCCAGGGACTCGGGGGCGATCAGTCCGGTGGCCTTGATCAGGGCGCCGAGCATGGTCGTGTTGACGATGGGCACGCCCAGGGTCTCCTGGGCGATCTTCGAGGCGTCGACCACGGCCAGGCGGTGCTTGAAGGAGTGTTTGCGGCGAAGTTCCTCGGGGCTCCGGGGCGAGTTGATGACGATCACCCCGTCGTCCTTGAGCCCGGCCGTGACGTCGACGATCTCGGACACCGAGGGGTCCTGGACGACGATGACGTCGGGGGTGTAGACCTTCTCCCGGGTCTTGATCGGCGCCTGGTCGATTCGCAGGAAGGCCATGACCGGCGCGCCGCGGCGCTCGGGACCGAAACTGGGGAAGCCTTGGGCGTATTTGCCTTCGCTGATGGCGGCCAAAGCCATCAGTTCGGCCGAGGTGACCGCGCCCTGCCCCCCCCGGCCGTGGAATCTGACTTCGATCATGAACAGTCCTCCACATCGAAAAAAAGACGCCTGAGGGCGAACCTGGAATCTACTGTAGGTTTTGACAAGTTGTCAAGGTGTCAACGGTGTCTGGGAGCCATAAAAAACTTTGGCACTTCTGAAACCAGCGGACGGAGGCCGCGGATCGGTCGAAAATCACAAGGTAATTCCCATATGTGGCATACCTAACCGGCTTTTTTAAAAAAACGGTCCGCCCGGGAGAT
>JAHJDS010000391.1 GCA_018812395.1 Pseudomonadota bacterium | reverse complement strand
CGGGGATGGTTGATGGCCAGTTCCTGGGCGATGTACCCACCCATGGAGATGCCCAGCACGTGGGCCGCGTCCAGGCCGAGGGCCCGCATCAGGCCGGCGGTGTCCTCGGCGAACAGGCCGATGGAATAGTCCATCACCGGCTGGTCGGAGCGCCCGGCGCCGCGGTTGTCAAAGGCGATGACCCGGAAGCGCCGGGACAGGTCGGAGATCTGACAATACCACCACTGGGCGTTCCGCCGCAGGCCCATGATCAGGACCAGGGGCTCGCCGGCCCCGTGGACCTCGTCGTGGAGATCGATGTCGCCTCCGCGCCTCGTCGGCATCATTTGTCCTTCAACACACGGCGGCCTTGTCGGCGAGCCTCGGAGACCGGGGATCCGTCGGGGAGGAAACCCCTATAGCACTTGACGGTAGATGTCCTCGGCGTCCGACTGGGTCAGGGTCCGGGGGTTGTTGGCCAGCAGCCGGGTGACCTTCATCACGCCGGCCGCCAGGTCGGGGATGTCCCCCTCCTTGACTCCGAACTGGCTGAGGCTTTGGGGCACGCCCAGATCTTCGGCCAGGCCCGTCACCGCCTGGACCGAGCGCTCGGCCGCCTCCCGATCCGACAGGTGGTCCACCACCTCGCCCAGGTAGGCCGCGATCTCGGCGAACTTCCGGACGTTGCCCACCAGGTTGAACCGCATCACCGGGGCCAGCATCAGGGTGTTGGCCACGCCGTGGGGGATGTGGTGCTCGGCCCCGATGGGATAGGCGAAGGCGTGGACCGCGGTTACGCCGGCGTTGGCAAAGGCGATCCCGGCCAGGAGGCTGGCCTCGAGCATGTTGCTCCTGGCCTCGAGGTTCGAGCCCTGGGCCACGGCGGTGCGCAGGTAGTCGGCGATGAGTTCGACGGCCCGGGCGGCGAACATGTCGCTCAGGCCGGTGGCGTTGACGCTGGTGTAGGCCTCGATGGCGTGGATCAGGGCGTCCATGCCCGTGGCCGCGGTGACCGCCGGCGGCAGGCCCAGGGTCAGCTCCGGGTCCAACAGGGCGACCCGGGGGAACAGATGGGGGCTGACCACGCCCTTTTTGAGCTTCTCCCCCTCGTCGGACAGGATGACGATCGGCGTCACCTCGCTGCCGGTGCCGGCCGTGGTCGGGATCATCAGGCTCGGGACCCCGGGCCCGGGCACCAGGTCCACCCCGAAGTAATCGGCGATGGCGCCCGGATTGCCCAGCATCATGGCCGCGCTCTTGGCCACGTCGATGGGGCTGCCGCCGCCCAGGCCGATGACGCAGTCCGGCCGGGACTCCACCGCCGCGGCCAGGCAGGCGTCGATGGTCTCGTAGCGGGGGTCGGGCGCCACGTCTCGGAACACGGTGACCTCGATCCCCGCCTCCCGGAGCGAGGATTCCACCGGCGCCAGGAGGCCCGCGGCGATGATGCCGGAATCGGTGACGAGCAAAACCCGGGAGGCCCCCAGGGCCTTGACCTCGGCGCCGACGCCGGCCACGGCGCCGGGCCCCATGACGATTCGGGGCGTGGTTCGAAACAGGGTGATGTCAGCCATTTTTCCTTTCTCTTGGCAAGGTCGATCGGGCGAAGAGACGCTCACCGCCCGACGATGGTCCGCAGTTTGGCGTCCGCCATGATTTCGTCGGTGGTGCCCTCGAAATAGATCTCGCCCCGCTCGACGACGTAGGCCCGATCCACGACCTGGGAGGCGGTGGCCAGGTTGGATTCGGCCAGAATGATGGAGATGCCCATGGCCTGGATGCGTCGCATGGCCTCGGTGAAGTGCTTGACCACCAGCGGGGCCAGACCCTCCAGGGACTCGTCCAACAGCAGCAGGGTCGGGTTGAGGGCCAGGGCCCGGCTGACGGAGACCATCTTCTTCTCTCCGCCGGACAAGGTGCCGCCCCGCCGGTGCCACAGGTCCCGGAGCTTAGGGAAGATGTCGAAGCTCATCTCCGGGGTGAATGGAATCTGGCCCCGCCGCTTTTCGATGATCCACTTGCCCAGGGAGACGTTTTCCTCGACGCTCAGGTGGGGAAAGACCCGGGCGTCCTCCGGGGCGTAGGCCAGGCCCCCCAGCACCCGTTGGCGGGTGTTCAGGCCGTTGATGTTCCGCCCCTGGAAAATGATCGCGCCCTGCTGGGGGCGGTACAGGCCGAGGACGCTCTTGAGGATCGAACTCCGACCCGCCCCGTTACGGCCGAGCAGGCCGACGATCTCCCCCTCGGCCACCGCCAGGGATACCGAGCGGAGGATGTGGGTCTTGCCCACGAAGAAATTGACGTCGTTCATTTGCAGCAGCATGTCAGTCCGTCACTCCGAACAGGGTTTCCTGGACGGCCTTGCTCTCCATGACCTCCCGGGGCGTCCCGTTGGCCAGGATGGCCCCGTCGGCCAGGACCATCACCCGCTGGGCGTAGTCGGAGACGATGTCCATGTCGTGCTCGATGATCAGGGTGGCCGTACCCCTTTTCTGGATGGCGGCGATGATGGTGTCCATGACCTTGAACTTCTCGGCGGTGGCCACGCCGCTGGTCGGCTCGTCGAGGAGCAGGAACTCGCCCTTGAGGGCGAAGGCCATGGCCGTGTCCAGGATCTTCTTGTCGCCCTCGCTGAGTTCCGAGGCCGGCTCGTCTTTGAGTCTGGCCAGGTTGAACAAGTCGAGGATGTCCGTGGCCTCGGCGGTGGCCTCCTGGTACCGATCGGCCGGCCGAAACAGCCGCAGCAACTGGTTGCGGTCGGAGAAGACGCAGTTGCGGACGTTGTCCAGGATACTGAGGTCCTCGAAGAGCTGGGTGATCTGGAAGTTGCGGGCGATGCCCAGCTTGATCCGGCGATAGGCCGAGGCGCGGGTGATGTCCCGGCCGTTGAGCCTGACCCGGCCCGAGTCGGGGAACAGGTGCCCGCTGATCAGGTTGACCAGGGTGGTCTTGCCCGCACCGTTGGGTCCCAGCAGG
>JAHJDS010000390.1 GCA_018812395.1 Pseudomonadota bacterium | reverse complement strand
GTCTACGCCCTCAAGGGCGGCTGGCACGCCTGGCGCCGGGCCCGGTACCCCACGGAACCCAAGTAATCAACGAAAAATCCCGCCATCCTCGGTGAAAGGGGGTGGCGGGATCGAGACCAAATCCAAACAGGGTCACGACGGGTCGGTTCCAAAATAATAGCGCTCGCCACCCTGTTCCAGAAAAAAGCGATCCTCCTCTTCCACCAGCTTTTCTGCCAACTGGTAGTAGGCCTTGCGGGCGAACCGGGCCGGGAATTTTTCATCCTTGACCCGGCAGTAGATGACGTTGTCCTGGCCCATCCTCAGGGTCTCCGGTGACAGCGGCTCGGAGCGTCCGTCGTTGAGGGTCAAGACGATGGTCCCCGAGGCGTCTTCGGCGACCCGCCAGACCACGAAGAAGGTATCGGCCACGTCCACGTAGCAGGGCTTGCCCTGCCAGACGATCACGTATCGCCCCTGCTCGTCCAGGGTCACGTTCTCGAAAAAGATTTCGAGAATGTTCTCCCGAAAGATCTCGGCCCCCTTGTGCCAGAATTTTCCGTCCCGGTCCACTTCCACCAGGCAGGGGGGTATATCATGTACATCGCTCAAAGACATGTCCTCTCTTGACTCCTGATCACGGCGGCGACGACACCGCAGCCTAAACCTGTTAAAAAAATTTTCGGCTGTCCAGGATCAACGTCACCGGCCCCTGATTGACCAGCTCCACGTCCATCATCGCCCCGAACCGGCCCCTGGCCGCCTTGATCCCCAGTTCGGCCACCCGGGCCACGAACACCTCGAACAACGGCTCGGCCGCCTCCCCCGGCGCGGCCCGAACGAACGACGGCCGCCGCCCTTTGCGGGCGTCACCCCAGAGGGTGAACTGACTGACCGCCAGTAGCTCGCCGCCCACGTCCAACAGCGACCGGTTGAGCTTACCGGCCTCGTCCTCGAAGACGCGCAGATTGACGATCTTGTCGGCCAGATACGTCGCATCCTTGGCCTCGTCGTCCTTCCCCACGCCCACCAGGACCATCAGGCCCGGGCCGATGGCGCCGACCACTTCGTCCTCGACGATGACCCTCGCCCGGGACACCCGCTGCACCACCGCCCGCAACTGACCGACCTCCACCCAATTTTCAAGTCAATAGGCCGGCCCCGCCGGCCCCCTCCGGGTATACAACACCGCTTCTGGACCTGGGTCAAGGGGGAAATGCCTGCTTGACACTCAGCATTTTCGTGCTTACTATCGGTCGAAGCGATCGAGGAGGCGTAACCAATGCCCATTTACGAATATGAGTGCCCCCAGTGCGGCCACCGGTTCGAGGAACTGATCTTCGGCTCCGAGGAAGGCGTTGAATGTCCCCAGTGCGGCCACCAGAAGGTGGAACGCCTCTTGTCGGCCTTTTCTTGCGGCTCCTCCACCGGAACGGTCTCTTTGGGCGGGATGCCGTCCGGCGGCTGCGGTCCGTCCAGCGGCTTTTCCTGAGCTTGATCCCTTGGGCGGCGGTCGGTCGCCCCGGAGTTTATCGTGGAAATAATCATCTTTCTGGCGGTCATCGCCGCCTGGTTCGTGTTGCAGTGGTGGGTCCTGCCCAAGATGGGGGTGGACACCTGACTGCGGGGATCGTGCCGGACCGGGGACCGGTCCGTTGCCCCCCAATCTTCTCTTGACAAAACCAAGAGACCGGACTAGAATAAAAACCAGTTGATCCAGGGAAGATCATTTTGAGACAGGGACGTCTCGGGGGCGTCCTTTTTTTTGTTGGGAGCCGTTAGGGTTCCCGACAGGCGGGACGCTCCGAAAAGGGGGCGTCCTTTTGTTTTGAGGCCGCGGCGGCGGTTCCCGCAAGAAGGTCGCTCTAAAAAGGGGCGTCCTTTGTTGTCGGGGCGGCGGTGGCGGCTCCAACGTATCAGGACGCTCCGACAAAGGGGGCGTCCTTTTGTTTTGGAGCGGCGGTGGCGGCTCCGACATCCCGGGACGCTCCCCCACGGGTGAATAAACGCGAGCATGAGGAGGCGTTCCATGGTCACCATCGGACAAGTCGCCGGGATCTCGGGCCGAATGGGCGGCATGGCCATGAAGCTCGGCCGGCCGGACCTGGCCTTCAACCAACTGAGCAAAAACCCCATCGGCGGCCTGATGTCGTCCAAGAAGGGCGGGCTGATGTCCATCGGCTCGACCAAGAAGACGGGCCTGATGATCGGCCAGAAAACCCAGACCGGCCTGCTGAGCGGCCTGGGCATGAAGAAGGCCTCGACCTTGGCCCTGGGCACCAGGCCGACGGGCGCCGTGGGGATGAAGGGCGGTCTGATCAACCGCGGCGTGTGAGGCCGGGCGACCGATGTTAACCACGATTTCAGGTCCCGGGGGATGGACGTCGGGACGGTCCGCGGTCAAGTTGGATTCGACCGACAAGACCGGCCTGGCCAGGCGCGTGGCCAAGATGGCCAAGTCGCGGCAGTCCTTCGGCTACCGGGCCAAGAAGAAATTTCTGGAAAAGGTCGTCGCCCGCACGGTGTTCCGTCCCGGTCAGGGCGGCCGGCCCCTGGCCCGGCCACAGGTCGAAAAACGGGCGGCCCTCCTGGCGGCCAAGCTGCCGGGGTTCAAGGGCGGCGTGCTCGACGTCAGGCTGTGAGGGGACGACCCGGGCGGCGGCCCCCGGGTCCGCCCTCAAACCCGGCCGCTACCCGGCCGGGGTCTCGGTCGGTTTTTTCCGGCGGTGGCGGGGACGTCTTTTTCGTCCGCCCCGTTTGCCGGCGGTCGGTTCGGCGGCCAGGGCGATCAGGTCCGGCGCGGTCCGCCCCTGGGCCCGCTCGACGTAGGTGTAGAGCCTGGCCGCCAGGGCGAAGGCGTTCCGGGTCGAGACCCGCTTGGGGATGAACTCCTTGGCCAGGAAATGATCAAAGGCAAAGACCGCGCTCAGGGTCTGGGTCGCCGTCTCGATGGTCCGCCGGGGAAAGGCCAGTCCCTGGCACAGCTCGGGGATCATCTCCCGCAGCGCCTGATTGAGGGCCGCTTCCTGGCGCCGGTTGGTGATCGGCCCCCGGCCCAGACACATCCGGGCCACCGGCGGCAGGAGCATCACCGCCAGGGCCAGCGCCTCCTCGGGCCGCGGCGCGTCGGCCCAATCCCGCTCGGCCAGACGCATCAGGGTGATGAACAGGCCGCGGTTGTCCGGGCCGTCGGGGTGTGACGTCGAGTAGTAGTCGGCCAGCCGCGGCAGCAGGGCCCGCAACAGCCCGGTCTCGGCCAACAGCGGAATCGTCTGGTGGGCCGCCCCGCCGCTCAGGTCCCGGACGAACTCGGCCCGGAGACGCGACGGGTCGCACTCGGCCAGCAGGTCGGCGTGACGCGAAATGGCCTCCCGCGTTCTGGTCTCGATCTCGAAATCGCTCCGCGCGGCGTGCCGAACGGCCCGGATCATCCGCACCGAGTCCCGGGCGAACCGGACGTTGGGGTCGCCCACCGTCCGGATGACCCGGGCCTCGAGGTCGGCCAGGCCGCCCACGTAGTCAATGATCGAGTGGTCGGCGATGTTGTAGAACAGGGCGTTGATGGTCAAGTCCCGGCGCCAGGCGTCCTCGGCCGGGGAGCCGAAGGTGTTCTGCTCGGTCAGGGGACCGTTTTCGGCCAGGTCGAACTCGGAGCGCGAGCGGAAGGTCGAGACCTCGATGGTCTTGCCGCCCCGGAAATAGACCTGGGCCAGCCGGAAACGCCGGCCGATGATCCGCGAGTTGCCGAAGAGCCGCCTGACCTGGGAGGGTCGGGCGTCGGTCCCCACGTCGAAGTCCTTGGGGCGTTGCCCCAGGAGCAGGTCCCGCACCCCGCCACCGACCAGATAGGCCACGTGGCCGTGATTGTGCAAGCGATAGAGGACCTTGAGCGCGTCAGGATCGACGTCTCGGCGCGACAGGGTGTGCTCGGACCGGGGGACGATCAGCGGCCCTTTAAGGAACTTCGTCACGGCGATATCGACCACCCGCCCGTCGATGATCGCGCTGGTATCGAGCACTTTCATGTCCGAGCCCCGCCGCTTGG
>JAHJDS010000389.1 GCA_018812395.1 Pseudomonadota bacterium | reverse complement strand
GTTGGTGCCGCCGGCGATGAGGGTGTAAACGCCCCGGTAGAGGCAGCCCATGTCCACCGCCGCCGGTTCGTCGTTGAGGCTGACGGTCGTCATCCGCAGCCATCCCCGCTGGTCAAGCAGGTCGGCCAGGGCCCGCAGCCCTTCCCGGAATCTTTCATCCGCGAAATAGGAGTCGCGGCCGAACCGGTCCAGGTTCAGGTTGACCAGCAGATCGAAATCCTCCCGGACGTCGTGGCGCCAGACGGGCCTCATTCGCTCCAGGCAGGACAGCTCCCGCCGCAGCTTCTTGCGTGATTTGCCTGAAAATTCATGGAGATAGTTCTCCAGATCAAAGCCGTAGCCTGGGGGCAGGAAGAGGTAGCCGATCTCGTCGACCAGTTCTATCTCGTCAGGCGACCCGGCGTCCGGAAGGAGGTAGCGGAGGTGATAGGCCGACGCCAGCCGGGACAGAAGCCCGTCCGGATCGACGCCGTCCCGGACGAAGATCCGGTTGCCCTCGAGCCAGGTGGTTCCGTGCCAGGTCTCCCCGGGAAAGTATCCGTAGCACCCCGATTCCTCGATCCAACTCAAGGGCAACAGCCCGCCGACGCCCGAGTCGTCCTCGACGACGATGAAGCAGGGCGGCCTCTGGAAGAAGCGCTGAAAGCAGTCCCTGACCTCCCACTGGTCCGTGAACAGGTCGGTCGGCATCGTGGTCCGCCACAGTTCCCGACACTGCTCCAGGTCGGTTACCGTCCTGACGCGTAACACGGCTAACGCCTTAAATTGACATGGGTGGTACGGTAGGCGCCACCAAAGTATGAGGTGGCGAAGTCGGCGACCTGTTCGGGATCGTAGGGTTTACAACTGAAGACGTCGAGGTAGGTCGTGTTGGTCAGATTGGCGAAGTGGGCCGAAATCAAGGAGGTTTCAATAAGTTGGACCATGGAAAAACCGGCGACCCTCTCGTCCTCTCCGAAATGAACGACCATCGTGTCCCGAAAGCGTTTCATGGCGATGAGGTCGCAGAGTTCCACGACGAACCGTCTGATCTTGTCGGCGTCGCGGATGGTCGCCGGGTCACACTGATAGATGTCAATGCTGGTGGCAATGCCCCATGGCTCAGGGACTTGGACGGCCGCAAGGGCGGCGACCTCCTTTGTCATGTTTTGGTTCTCCTCTGAATGGGCTTCTACCTGTCAGAAAAAACATACTGCTCCGATCCTTTTCCCTTGCTTGGCCGGGCCGCGGCCGGCGGCCGGCGAAAGTGGTTGCCCTCTACATTTGCCTTCCCGTTTACGTCCTTGAAATGGCGCTATTTTCAGCGTTACATGGCAAATGTCAAGCTTTCATTTGACAACGGGTAAAAAAAAGTAGGGGAACGTCTCCGGCCCTTTGGAGGGCGCGAGGGCGGAAAACGGTATCGAACCTGACCCGGAGGCACCTGGGGTCTGAACCGGAGCCGGGACAAACCGGCGCCCGACGGGACGTCAGTCAAAATTAATTAATAATGTCAGTATGTTACGATTTAATGACAGAACCAGCCTATCCATTGTCGGCCGCATACTCCTCGGAAGGCTTCGGGGCCATGCCCTCGACCGAGCACGGCCGTGCCCTGTTTTTGGGGTGGGCTTCCCTGCCTCGTGTAAAACATTTTTTTAACGAGAGGCCTAGTGTCATGGGGAAAGTGCGGCCGCTACCGGTGGTGGACTGGTTTTTTCTTGACCGGGGCCACTTGCCATCCGGTCGTCCAGGAAAGATAATTTAAGGATGGGGACAGCGGACCGGCTGATAAAAAAACACGATTGCCCGGACTGCCGGATGTGTCAGCACTGCGCCGAGACCCGGTGTCAGGTCTGTCGAGGCGAGGGTCCACCCAAGCTGGGCCTGTCCATGGCCGAGCAGATCGCCCGGTTCGAACGGCTCAACGCCGATGACCCGGAGTATTGCTCTTGCCGGTCTCGATGTTCTGATATCCTGTCTCGGAAATGAGATACCACGGTTTCAGTCAATCCCCCACTCGGCCTTGACTTCTTCCCGGATCGGGGCGGCGATGACGCCGAGGAAACAGTTTTCCTCGCCGATGTTGGTCAGTTCGTGCCAGGAGCCCTGCGGGATCCAGACCGCGTCGCCCGGTCCGATCTCGGCCGTCTCGTCGTCCACCTTCATCGTGGCCCGGCCGGACAGCAGGAAGTAGATCTCCTCCATGGGGTCCACGTGTCCCTCCAGGGTCTGGCCCGGGGGGATGACGCAGCCGGCCAGGAACATGACGTCCCGCAGGTGGCGGGTGTCCAGGATCATCCGGGCCACGCCGCCGCCGTGGGCCTGATAGGTGGTCTGGACGGCCTCAGGGTGATCGAAGTTTCGAACGATCAATTGTCTTCTCCCAGTTCAACAACAGGTTGCGGGCCGCGGGCTTGACCGCCAGATCGATCGGCCTCTGGCCGAGGCGGTTCTTGGCCTCCTGATCGGCCCCGACGAACAACAGCAACTCGATCAGCGCCAGATGACCGTTTTTGACCGCCCAGTGGAGCAGGGTGTTGCCGTCCTTGTCGGAGGCCTTGATGGTGCGCGGTTGCCCGGCCAGGAAGAGCGACACCGCGGCCTCGTCCCCGACCTTGGCGGCCTTGATGATCTCGATTTCGGCCCGGATGGCCCGTCCCAGGGAGTACATGAGCAGGATCAGGCATAGGCCGAACAGGAACATGACGATCAGGGCCCACTCGATGAACCCGGGCAGGACCAAGGCCAACACGAACAGGACGAAAAAGACGATCAGCGTCCTGATCCATCGCCGGCGTCCGCCGTTTCTCAGCCCGGGATCGGTGCCGGGCAGATGGAGCAATCTAAGACGCCACATCGAAAACGGGCCTCGCCGAACAAGGGCTTTGCCGAGTTGACAAAATCTTGTTAATGCCGGTAGTTAGTAAGATAATTTAACCTAAAGCTCCGGTTTAACTTCAGGGGTTTCAGTCCCTGAGTCTGGGGTCCAGGGCGTCCCGGATGCCCTCGCCCAGCAGGTTGTAGCCCATGACCGTGATCAGGATGGCCAGGCCGGGAAAGATGCTCATCCAGGGGGCGTTTTCCATCATCGCCTGGCCATCCTTGAGGATGTTGCCCCAACTGGGGGTCGGCGGCTGGACGCCCAGTCCCAGAAAAGACAAGGCGCTCTCGACCAGAATGGCCGCCGCCACCCCGAGGGTGGCCGAGACCAGGACCGGGGCCATGGCGTTGGGCAACAGGTGCCGAAAGATGATCCTCGTGTTTCCAGCGCCGATGGACCGGGCGGCCATGACGAAATCCCGCTCCTTGAGGGTCAAAAACTCGGCCCGGATCAGGCGGGCGACGCTCATCCACCCGGTCACGCCGATGACCGCCATGATCAGAAAGATGCTGGGTGGAAACATGGCGATCACGGCCAGGATCAGGAAAAAGGACGGAAAGCAGAGCATCAAGTCCACGAAGCGCATGATCAGCGAATCAACCCAGCGGCCGAAATAGCCGGCCAGGGCCCCCATCAAGAGGCCGATCAAGGTCGAGATGCCCACGGCCACGAAGCCCACCAGCAGCGAGATCCGCGCCCCGTAGACCATCCGCGAGAACACGTCCCGGCCCAGTCGATCCGTGCCGCAGAGGTGATTCCAGGAAGGAGGCTGGAGGACCTGGTCCAGATGCGGAGTTTCGGGATCGTACGGGGCGATTATCGGCGCCGCCACGGCCACCACGGCCAGGCCCAGCACGACCAGGGCCCCGATGACCGCCAGCTTGTTACGGACGAATCTTCTCCGAAAATCGCCGCGGTCGGGCTTCATCAGGCGCGCCCCTTTCTGGTGCGGGGATCGACCAGGGCGTAGCTCAGGTCGGCCAGCAGATTCCCCACCAGGGTCAACACGGCGCCGATGACCAGCCCGCCCATGACCACCGGGTAGTCCCGGTTGATGACCCCCTCATAAAAGAGGCGGCCCAGGCCGGGAATGGCGAACACCGACTCCATGATCACCGAGCCGCCGATCAGGCCCGGCACGGACAGGCCGAGAATGGTCACCACCGGCATCATGGCGTTGCGCAGGGCGTGCTTGTAGATGACGACCGTTTCGGTCAGGCCCTTGGCCCGGGCGGTGATGATGTAGTCCTGGCGAATGGTCTCGAGCATGCTCGATCGCATGTACCGGCTCATGCCGGCCAGACCCCCAAAGGCCGAAACGAACACCGGCATGATCAGGTGTTTGGACCAATCCACCACCCGCCACCAGAATAAATGCCCGTCCGCGACCGAGGCGACCACGCCCTCCAGGTTCGTGACCGGTAAATCCTCCAGGCCCAGGCCCTCCAGGGCGAAGTATTTCAAGGCCTGGCCGAACTGGTCGATGGCCGGGGACTGCAGCCCGCTGATGGGCAACAGCAGCCAGTCGACCTCGAGCGCGTCCTTGAATTGAACCAGGCCCGTTTGCAGGAGCAGGGCCAGCCAGAAGGAGGGGATGGCGAAACCCAGGAATACGAAGACCGTGGTGGCCTTGTCTCGAAAGGAATCCTGGTGCGTGGCCGACATGACGCCCAGAGGAATGGCCACGAACAAGATGAGGATCATGGACAAGACGTTGATGGTCAAGGTGATGGGCAGCCGCTCCCAGATGAGGGTCATCACCGGCCGGTTGTCCTTGTAGGACCGGCCGAAATCCAGCCCGTACTTCAGGCCGAAGCTGAGACCCTTGAAACGCGGCCGGGGGGCGGCCTGGATGGCCATCTGGTTCCAGACAAAGGTGAAGAAGACCCAGTCCTTGACCAGGCCGTAAAATTTTGTGTCACCGAGATCGACGTAGTCGTCGGTCTTGGGCCCGAAAAAGTCGATGCCGTCCACGGCCCAATCGTGGTGATCCAGGCGCTTGATGGGCAGGAGCCTGATCAGCCAGTTCAGGTACTGCTCGGCAAAGGGCCGGTCCAGGCCGTATTCCCGGTTGAAGCGCTTGATGGCGTCCCCGCCGGCGTCCGGGTTCATCTGGGTCTGGACGTCGGTCGGCGACCCCGGGGCCAACACGATGACCATGAACGAGATGAAGGTGATCCCCAGCAGGAGCGGGATCATGAACAGGAGTCTTTTAAGGACGTAGACGATCATGACCGGTCAGAAACCAGGGTGGTTCACCGCAGGAAACGGTACTTCTGTTGGGGGCGGGGCACCCACCAGCGAATGAGGTTGTAGGTCAACCCGATGGGCGCCGGTTTGATGTTCTTGAACCGGTGGTGGATGATGGTCAGACTGTAGGGCACGTAGAGGAAGACGTAGGGCGCCTCGCGGTGCAGTATTTCCTGGAATCGGTCGTAGATTCGCTTGCGTTTTTTTTGGTCCAAGGTGTAGCGACCCGTCACCAGCAGCCGGTCGACCTCGTCGTTTTTAAAATAGATGAAGTTGAGTTTGTTCTTCTTGTCGATCGAGGAAGAGTGCCAGACGTTGTAGGCGTCGGGGTCGGGCGGGACGGTCCAGCCCAGGATACAGGCCTCGAACTTGCCGGGATTGATGAAGTTGTGGAGGAAGGTCGTCCACTCCAGGATGCGGATCTGGGCGGTGACGCCGATCTTCTTGAGCTGGTGCTTGATGATCAGGGCCGTGTTCTTGCGGGACTCGTTGCCCAGGTTGGTGATGATGGTGAAGACAAAGGGCCTCCCGTCCTTATACAACCGGCCGTCCGAGCCGCGCTTCCATCCGGCCTGAGCCAGCAGTTTAAGGGCCTTTTGGGGGTCATAGGGGTAGGGCTCGAGCTTGGTGTTGTAGGGCCACGTCCCCGGCTTGTAGGGCCCGGCGGTGGGCTCGCCTAGGCCCAGCAGGACCCCTTGGATGATCTGCTTCTTGTCGATGGCGTAGGCGATGGCCTGCCTGACGCGGCGATCCTTGAATTTGTCGCTTTTCAGATTGAACCCGAGATAGGTGTAGGCGAAGGCCAGGTATTTGTACTTTCTGAAATTTTTCCTGAAGAACGAGTTGTTGGTCTGCCGCCGCCACTGCAGGGGGGTCAGGCCCATCAGGTCCAGGTTCTGGGCCTTGAGTTCGATGAACATGGTCGCCATGTCCGGGATGACCCGGGTGATGATCTGGTTGAGATAGGGCCGGCCCTCCCAATAGTCCTTGTTGGCCGTGACGACGATCCGGCGGCCGGCCTGCCAGGACAAGAACTTGAACGCCCCGGTCCCGACGGGGTGGCGGACCAGAGAGGTCTTGCGAGGGTCCTTGCCCTCGAGGAGGTGTTTGGGCAGGATGCCCATCATCCAGATGATGAGCGACTTGGCATAGGTGCGCTTCATGGTCACCTTGAGGGTGTAATCGTCCACGGCCACCGCACTCTTGATCGGCGTCCAGTTGGCCCGGTAGGGGGTCAGGGTCTTGGGGTCGCTCATGAACTTGTAGGTGAACACGCAATCGTGGGCCGTGAAGCGACGGCCGTCGTGCCACCGGACGTCTTGGCGGAGCTTGAAGGTGATGGTCTTGCCGTCGGGTGAAACGGTCCAGCTCTTGGCCATAACGGGCACGATCTTGATGTCTTTGTCGTACTTGACCAGACCGTTGTAGACCAGGCCGGTGATGTCCCCTGAGGCGCTGTCCGAGTTGATGCCGGGGATGAGGATCGAGGCGTCTCCGATGGAGCCGAAGGCGATGGCCCCGCCCAGATCAGGTTTGGGCTGGGGAGCGGCCGGGCTGACTCCGGCGGGGTTGGCCACGGCCAGGGCCAAGGACAACACGACCGAACCAACCAGGAATCGTCCCCTTCGCCGGGCCATGGTCTTCCTCCTGTCTGGCGTCATCAATCAACGACACACTTTATCGTTTTTGAACAGGGGTGGCAAGCCCAAAGGCGGCGGCCCGGGGCCGATGTCCTGGGGTTGTCATCGACCACCGCCTGTAGTACGGTCGGTCAATGTGGCGGGGGCGGCAGTGGCCGTTTTTATTTCGCGATGACCATTCCTGAAGGAGAGATGAAAGATGTCGCTGTTCAGCGTTGATGAATCCAAATGCAAGCGGGACGGGATCTGCGCCGCCGAGTGCCCGGTGGGCATTATCATTCCGCCCGCAGACGAGCAGGTGCCCCGGCCCGCGCCGGACGCGGCTGAACTCTGTATCAACTGCGGTCACTGCGTGGCGGTGTGCCCCCACGGCGCTCTGGCCCTCAAGACCATGGGGCCGGACAATTGCCCACCAATAAAAAAGGAATGGCTCCTTTCCGTGGAGCAGGCCGAGCACTTCCTGCGCGCCCGCCGCTCGATCAGGGTTTTTCGTAAACGGCCCGTGCCCCGGGAGACCCTGGCCAAATTGATCGACATCGCCCGGTTCGCCCCTTCGGGCCACAACACCCAGCCGGTCCGGTGGCTGGTGTTTCATGACTCGACCAAAATTCCGGATCTGGCCGGCCTGGTCGTGGACTGGGTCAAGTACATGCTCGTGGAAATGCGCGAACTGGCCCTGTCCCTGCACATGGACCGGGTGGTCGACAAATGGAACCAGGGCTTTGACGCCGTGTTGCGGCGGGCCCCCCACCTGATCGTCGCCCACGGGGAAAAGGACGAACGGAGCGCGCCGGCGGGGTGCACCATCGCCCTGACCCACCTGGACCTGGCGGCGCCCAGTTTCAATCTCGGGGCCTGCTGGGCCGGCTACTTCATTGCCGCGGCCCAGAACTGGCCGCCGCTGCAGCAGGCCTTGGCCCTGCCCCAGGGGCACATGGTGTTCGGGGCGATGATGATCGGCCATCCCAAGTTCGAGTACCATCGCCTGCCGCTCCGCAACGAGCCGGTCATCACCTGGGTCTAGCTGTCAACGGGCAGCCTGTCGGGCGGCCACGTGACTTGGCGCACGTCCCAGGTCTCGATCTTTTGAAACCAAATCGTCCTTTATGCCTGGTACGACGGCAATTCCGGCCCGGTCGTGACGATATTCGGCAGAGGTGGAGTCGATTTCCGGGAAAGGCCCCGTCGATCCGGTCGAGGGAAGATGCGCCTGGGACCCCCCGGCCGGTCAGAGTCCCTCGTCCCCGGATTTGGGGACCGAATGCCCGAACAAGGCCCGCCGGAGATTACCCGCCCGCCAGATGGCCTTGGCCCGAAGGCCACGCCCGGCCACGGTCAAATCCCGTAACGGCTGGACCTCGGTCGCCCACCGGACATTGAACGGCAGCTCGGTCAGGAAGTTGACTCTTCTGATGTCCGGGTCGGCGAAACAGTGTTCCATCAAGGGTTTCAGGAGGATAATACCAGGCGAAAATTCCGAGAAATCAGAGCGATAGTCGGTCTTGAGATTGAAGAAGGTCCCGTCCCAAATAAAGCCCAGATAGTAGGCGATGTCCATGCCGCCCAGGCTGAGCATGTAGAACCGGGCCTGGCCCCGGGGCAGATACAGGCGGAGGGCCTCGGGGTAAAACGCCAGGTCCGGCCCCTGGGCCAGACTGGAGCCCTCCTTGGCCTTCCACGAATGGGCGGCGATGTCCATCACTCGCCGGCTCCAGACCTCCGGGTCGTCGCTCGGCCGGGACACTGAAAACTCGAGCCGGCCTTCGCGCTCGGCGTGACGCCACATCTTGCCGACCTTTTTCCTCAGGTTGCGGGACCTCGAACCCCAGAACCCTTCAAAATCGCCGTCCACGGCCGTGATCGGCGCCCCGGCCACCGGGTCTTCCCGCCACTGAAAACCCTTTTCGTCCAGCAGGGCCGTGAACTGAGCCAGGCCGGGCATTTCGGCCGGGACTTCCCCCAACCGCAGCACGTCCCAACCCCCCAGGGAGATCAATTCATCCAACCATCGGGTCACAATCGGCCCCACGGGTCCATCGATCAGCCACTCGGGCAGGTGGGGGGTGGCCAGGATCTCGAGCTTGCGCCGCATCAGGCCCCGTTGGCGCGCCTTGACCAAAATCAGGGGAAAGAGGGCGACCGGCCGCCCGGCTTGATGAAACAGAAAAAAAAGGGGGGTCGCCTCGGACCGCCAGTGGCCGAGCCACAGCCGGTTCCATTCCAGGGTGGCGAAGAAGTTGGACTGCTTGTCGGCCAGGCGCTCCCAGGCCTCCCAGACCTGGTCCATGTCCTGGCGCCGGCGGATCAAACGGACTTGGATATCAGCGGTGGTGTCGCTCAGATCGTCCTCCAAACAAGTCGAATAATTATAAGTGTGGAGCCCTCTTCCGACGGCCTACATTCTGGTTCAGTCAATTCGAATGAATTGACAAGGTGGCCCCTGTTGCCCTCGGCCGATTAACCCAAAATGTCAATTATCAACTCGACGACCAGCACGATCATATATAACACGGTTCCATCCAAAATACAATTTCTCTCGTGGCGTGATTGACCCAGGCCGCCCCGCCATTTCGATGAAAACAAGAGCAAACCAGGGCCTGTGCCGCCACTCGGCCCAGACATTGACAACCACGTCCCGATACTCTATATTCCACGGACCGAAATAGCGGTTCGGGGAGGAGAAGCCTCTTTCGAAAAGGACTCCAACATGAGGCGGCTTCTTAAAGGTTTCAGGCGACGATTCGAAAATACTTTCGTCCGAAACACAATCTTCTGCATCGACCTGCCAACTTACCAATACCCTTCCGGTCTTCGCGATGACCTCACTATCCGTCGGGCCGGCCGTGATGAGTTCACGGCACTGGCCGCAGACCCCGCCTACGAAATCACCAGCTATGAATTGCAGAACAGTATCGAGATAATGGGTCAGGGCGACGAATGCTGGGTGGCGGAATTGGAAGGCGTGGTCGTCTTCTACGTCTTTGTTCAGTTTACCTCCCGCCAGCTAAGCCCTGGCCGCCGATTGTATCTGGCCCCTGACGCCGTCTTCCTCATTCGGGGGTGCACAGTGGCCTGGATGCGCGGCCGGCGACTGGCGCCGTCAACCGTCGCCCGGGTGGCCTTGGACCTCAAGGCCAGGGGATACGCCCGGATGTTCACCGACATCCCCGTTTTCAATAGACCGAGCCTCAACTATGCCACGCACGCCGGTTTTCCGCCCGTGGGATACTACCTCGAGTTCAACCTGGGGCAACGTTGCTGGGCATTGGTTCCGAGGCGAATGATCCGAATGATTACCGAGAGGCCTAATTAGGCGTTAAGGGCGATTCTTTATTGGTCAATCCCATCACGAACTATAGTGGTTTATTGATTTAACGTATTTTTTTCGTGAAGACGCTGTTCGCTTTCAGGAAGAGGAGTGAATAGGAGTCTTGCGCGGGAGGTCGCCCACTACCACCACGGCCTGACACTGCCCGCCGGGGGCGGTGGTGCGCCCGGAACGGGCCGGGGCGCCGAAGGCGGGGCGGGCACCGGGGTCTTGACCGGCGTGGACGCCCGGACGGGCCCGGCCCGTCGCCACCGCGGCGTCCGGACCGGAATGAGTCGGCCGCGTCCGGTGATGGCCGGAATGGCGGTCGGGTTGATCGGTTCGGGCCGGTCGGCGGCCAGGTGGGCCCGGACCCTCCCCAGCCACACCACCCGGGCCGGCTTGTCCAGCCTGGGCATGCGGACCACGGCCGCCGGGTAAGTGGTCACGGTCCGGACCTTGATTCCGGGAGGGGGGATGGTCTCCCGGGCGTAGACGACGATCTCCCGCGGCTCATTCACTACCCGTTCGACCCAAACGCCGTGGCCGGCGGTGGGCTTGGCCCCGGAGAAGACAACGGCGACCATCTCCCGTGAAAAATCGGCCCAGCCGCCGGCGCCCCGGCCGGGCAGGGCCCCCATTTGGACCAGGAGCGTGGCCAGGGTCGATTGATCTCGGGCGATGATGATCGTTCGTCCCAGGGCCGCAGAGCCGCGGGCCCCGAAGACGCGGAGGGGGTGGACGGGCAGCATCTGGCCGGACAAGGGCGACCCGGCCCGGGCGTGGAAGAACCGGCGGGGCGCCTTCTTGGCCACGAAGCCGGCGGCCAGCGTCACCGCCTCGGCAATGGCCCGACCCATGGCCGTCTTGTTGAAGTGGCCCAGGACCAGCGGCAACTGGGGTATGGTCACCAGCGCCCCGCCGCCCCAATCCCGCCCCAGCCCCTCGACCCGGCCGGCCAGGAGGATCCGGCCGGTGCGGGCGTCGACCACCTTGACGTCCAGCCAGATGGTCGAGGTCAGGTAGGCCACCCCGAAGATCGGCAACCGGTTGTCCCGGACGGCCAGGCGGGCCAGAATCGAGCCGATCACGGAGACGGCCCCCACCAAGGCGCCGCCAAGGGTCAACTGCCGGCGCGAAAAGCGGGCCACCTTGACCATCATCAGCAGTTCGGCCCCTTCCAGTTTTCCCATGGGCGCGGCCGTCTCGGGATTGACTCGAGGGCTGCGGCCGAAATTCTGCTCGGCCAAAACCGGCCCCAAGCGGCGGCGTTCCAGGACGATGAACCGTCCCGTCTGAAACAAGGCCGTGGTCAGCATATCTCCCAGACCCTGGCAGATCAGTTGTCCGGCGCCCTTGGCGCGGCTGGTGACCTGAACCAGGGCCAGCCGGGCCTGGGGGCCGTCCATCCGCCGGGCCCGGGCCTCGGCCAGGGACGGCCCGCCGCGCCGGATGAGGCGGGTCGAGGTACCGCAGCCGACCAAAATGATTAGGCTGAGCCCCGCCGCCACCAGCCGCCAACAGGAACGCCGGTCAGACCCATGGCCGGGAAACGTGAGAGGGTTGGGCAAATTTTTCTCCCCGCTAAGAGTCTGTTGGAGGGTCTCTCCGACAGGCTCCTGGATGCCCCCAGAAGACACACCTTCGCTAATTCATCGTATCGGCTCGGGTCTCGTCAGGTCAACCACTATACCATGGGGGACAAATCCACTTCGAACTCTGGCCGGTGCGCCCATATAAATAGTTTGTTTACCTTAAACAAAATGTATGTTAACATATTTTATATTCAAAACATCATTGTATCCATATTCTTCTCAGGGGGGAGGGCCATGAGTAACGGGGAGAACTGGATCAATTCCGAGGACCCGGAGGCGCTGTCGGGACGCGGTGTCGACTGGTCAGGCTGCGAGCCCACCGGGGCCAAGGCCGAACGGCCACACGTCACCATACCCCAACCCGACCACCCCGTGATCAATGTCCACGCCCACCTGATCAACTTTCGCTTCATCCCCAACAGCTTCAATTTCAAGGTGCTCTTGGAAAACCTGCGCAGTTTCGAGCTGGACGTCACCGAGGATTTAATCCGCGTCCTCAAGGTCCCGGTGACCGTGGCCGGATCGTTGATCGGTATCAATTGGCTGTACGAGTTCATCGAACTGATGGCCCTGGACAACATCGCCGACCAGGCCGCCCAGTATCGCCGGGAAATGGATGAGGCCCGGGTTTCGTGCAGCGCTATTCTGATGATGGACCTGGAGCAGGCCTGCGAAAAAGAAGGGCAGTTGGCCTACGAGGATCAGGTCAACCTAATACACCAGGCCGTGAACCTGCCGGACAACAAAGACCGGATGCTGCCCTTTATCATGTTCGATCCCCGGCGGCGGGTGAGCGACGCCTGGCGCCGCAAATTAAACAACCGGCCCATGGACACCTTTCTCGATTTCTGCAAATACGCGGTCGAGGTCCTCGGGTTCGCCGGCATCAAGATGTATCCGCCGCTCGGCTACCATCCCGGCTACCAGGACCAACAGTTCAACTCCGATGAGGTCAATGGCGCCTTGAAGGCGCTCTATGAATGGTGCGAGGCCGATCGGGTGCCGATCACGACCCACGCCTCATTGGGAGGGGCCTACTCGCCCCAAGTCATCAAGGAGAACAGGGAGGAAGAACTGGGCCGGCCGGGCAACTGGGAGGACGTTCTCGACATTCACCCCAACCTCGTCCTGAATTTGGCTCACTACGGGGGCAACTGGCGGACCTATCCCGACCAAGAAGACACGGCCTATGAGTGGCGACAAACGATCCGGCAGTTGATCGAGTCTTTTGATCACGTCTACGCCGACGTCTCCTGCAACGAAACGTCCCTGGCCAAAGAGAAGAGCGACGATTATTTCGTGGAACTCAAAACTGATCTGGGACTCGACAAGATCGGCGACCGGCTGCTTTTTGGCACGGACTGGCCGATGTTCTATCACTCCTGGAACGAGGCCCGGTTCACCGAGCCATTTGTCAAAAACCTGAGCCGGGACGAGTTCAAGAAACTGGCCTGCGACAACCCGCGTCGATTCCTGGGGGCCCGACTGCCCTCACGTTGGCGTCAAGACCGAGCGGACTGAACCCGGCCCGCGGCGATTACTTGACACCGCCCGGATAGGGCTTGTGTTCGAACCAAGACCTGTAATAACCGATCAACGTAAAGTCGGCCACCTCCCAGCCGTGCCGGCACATCAGATCAAATTGTTGGTCACTGATTCGTTTCAAGGTGTTTTTAAAACCGGCCACCTTCTGGGCCTGTTTTTCGGACAACGCGCCCTTGATGAGTTCTTCTCTTTGCTTTTCAGGATATTCCGCCTTTGTCAGAATATACTTCGCCGTGTTCCCGATCTGGAAGAGGGCACCTTCTCCAATATCATGCTCGAGTAAACGGCCAATACTTCGGGCCCGCAGGCTTCTGACCTGATCCATCGAGACGTCCAGAATTCGTCTAAGCCGCTTGAATATACATGCATACTTGGTCGGTTCCAGTTTCCGGCCGGCTTCACTGACGACCAGATAATTCACCCCGTGCTTGTAGTCGTCGGCACATATCTTGTAAAGCGCCTCCAACCCGTTATTGTCATAAACACCGCCATCCCACAGATGAACTTTACTAAACGTCGCCTCCGTGGACTCTTTTTTAGGTTCTAGCGATTCATCGTCGTCCGGATAGCGTACCTTTTTTCCGGAGTCGACGTAACTGTAGTTAATCCATTTGTACTTGGTGCAATCGAGGTGCAACGGTCCGATCAGGGCGGGAAAGCCCGCCGAGGCGGCCATGGCGTCGGCCAGTGGAATTGACGGGTTTTCGGTAAAACCGGTCTTGTAGTCTCCCATTCGATCCGGAGTAAAACGCCAATTCTTGCCCGATTCGTAGGTCGTGGCGTTGATGACCCACAACGGGTCTTTGGGAAGGTCCTTGATCTCGCCCTTGATGCCCCACAATCTTTGCATCACTCGAGACAATGCCTTGGCACGACTGCTGAAAATGGGCGACCGAAAAAAAAGAATTTCGATGATTCCCCATATCATCAGGCGCCATTGAAGGCGTTTGGTGGTCAAAACGCGCTTCACGTGGGGGACGGATTCGGCCATGAACCGCTGACTATCCGGCCAATTGTTTTCGGCGCCGGTATAGATCAGGCCGGTCACCAACGTACCGCCGGACACGGTCGAGATGTGAGTCACCTTCTCCAGCAGGCCGTCCACGGCCAACCGCCACAGCACCCCCAGGTGGAACGCCGCCGCCCTCACTCCGCCGCCTGACAAGGCCAGTCCGATTCTCAGGTCCTTCTTGTCAATCATGGCTTCCCCCTTGGTCCCGGCCGGAAGTGATCGCGGATCCGCCCGCAACCGGAATTAGGTCGCGTTCGTCGCTGCACAGCCCCGTTTCCGCTGGTCAAGCCGGTTTTTCGGCCGCTCAGCGAAACGGATTTCTCGGCTCCGGCGCGACACGCCTTCAGGGCTAAAATGATAGCACGTAGAACCTCGAAGTGGAACAATTTTATGATACGGGTGCATGCCCACCCTCGAAGCGTGGTCTTACCTCCCTTGATCCGATTCTCCACGCCGCCGCGCTCATCGTGGACGCGTCCGAAATGGCGGTCGTGATCGATCGGACCTGATTGAAACAGCGCGGTCCGGTCCTGGACATTGGAAAATTAAGTACATCCCCC
>JAHJDS010000388.1 GCA_018812395.1 Pseudomonadota bacterium | reverse complement strand
GCATCGACCGCCTGTTGAAGGCCCACAAGGCCAGGACCTTCTGGGACCTCCATCGCTTGGGAGTGTTGCCGGCCGAAACGGCCAATTACGTCCCGGCGATCATCGCCGCCACGATCATTTCCTACAATCGTCGTCATTATGGATTGAGGTCGCGCTAGGAGCCTATCGGAGTTTTTCGTAACAGGCTCCTAGCCGGGCCATGGACGGCCCCGCAAATCGTTTGTTTTTTTAAAATAACAAACGATTTGAAGCAGTTGTCAAAACCACGCTTTTGGCAACTGCGAGTCGGAAAAAGTCAGGACGACTTTTTCCGACCGACACCTGGGCGGCGCTAGCATTATATTTCACAAGGCCGTTGTTCATATAACCAATGGACATAATTGATATATCTTCTTCAAACCACTGTTAACACACGGTTTTGGTTGACAGATCGCCCCCGCCCATTTAACATAGGAGCGTTCTTCGCTTAAAGCGAACTAAAACAGTAGAGAATACTTCGCATCCAGCGCGTTGTCACTGACCAAGGAGTTCCAAGACATGAGCACCATCCGTCGATTGCTATCCAGACCAGGTCTGATCGCCCTTGCCGTGGTCCTTGGTCTGACGCTGGCCTTTTCCGTCGTGGCCCTCAGTCACGCGGCCGAAGCGGCTAAACCGGCCGCGGCCACCAAAGCCCCCGCCAAACCGGCCGCCAGCGGTGGGGAAGGAGGCGGATCCAAAGGGTTGAACGCCTTTCTCCTCGGTCCGGTCAAGACCTTTGTCGCCGGCTGGCTGCTGTTGATCGCCCTGGTGTTTTTCGCTGTGGGAAGCATCACCCGGCTAATCGTCTTCCTGTCGAACTCCCGCAAGCGGGACAAGTTTCTGTGGAGCAACTTCAGTTGGAAGTACGTCCTGGCGACCTGGTTCCGCTACCTGATTCCCTGGAACCAGACTGTCCGAAAAACGCCGGTCTTCTCCCTCGCCATGTACCTGTTCCACATCTGCATCATCGGCCTGGCCCTGTTCGTGGGGGCCCATCTGACGGGTTGGAAAAACGGCTTTTTGGGCATCAATCTGACGTTCCTGGAACTCGGTGACTGGACCGTCAGGATCATGACCTACCTGACCTTCTTGCTGTTCCTCTATCTCATCGCCCGGCGCATCATCGATTCGGCCGTGCGCAAGCTGTCCACGGCCTGGGATTTCACCCTGCTCATTATTCTGCTGGTGCCCTTTATCTCGGGCTACCTTTTGTTCGATTTCCCCGAGGCCTCGTGGATGATGGGTGAGGAGGGCGAAACGCTGTTCCGGCAGTACCTGGTCTTGATCCACCTCCTGTTCGCCAACCTGGTGCTGTTCCTGATCCCGCTGACCAAGATGGCCCACTGGCTGCTGTTCTTCCCCTCCCGGGCCCTGATCGGCATCGAGTGGGGACGGCGCGGGTACGTGGCCTGACCTTCGCCCCCGGTGGTTGAAATGAGTCGGAGTTACCCGTAACCTTAAGGCTAGCGGGACAACAACAAGGAGCGACGCCCCGGCGTCGTTTGCACGAATAAACGGAGACACCAATGGCTGAGTCCACCGCCCCCGAACAAGTCCAGGAAGCTCCTCCCTCGCCGCCCCTCGAGCCGCGGAAGATCGACACCGCCAAAATCAAGGACGCCCTGAAAAACAAGCTGCCGGCCAGGCTGAAGATGAACCTCAAGATTTGCGCCCACTGCGCTCTGTGCGCGGACACCTGCCACTACTACCTGGCCCACGACAAGGACCCGCACATGATCCCGGCCAACAAGGTCAAGCCCCTGCTGCAGCTTCTGCGCAAGAAAGGCGAGGTCGACTTCGAGTTCATGAAGAAGATGTACGACATCGCCTACGGCGAGTGCACCATGTGCCGCCGGTGCGCCATCTACTGCCCCTTCGGGATCGACATCGCCTCGATGGTCGGCTTCATGCGCGGCCTCCTGGTCGGCCAGGGCATGGTCCCCGAGGGCCTGGCCAACTCGATCCAGAACTACCTCGACTCCGGCAACCAGATGGCCATCACGGATGAAGAATGGGTCGACACCGTCCAGTGGATGGAGGAGGACCTCCAGGAGGAACTTCCCGGGGCGACCATCCCCATCGACAAGCAGGGCGCCAAGATCATGTACACGGTCAACGCCCGGGAGCCCAAGTTCTACCCCATGGACATCTACTACGCCGCCAAGATATTTTATCTGGCCGGCGAGGACTGGACCGTGCCCAGCAAGCCCGGCTGGGACGACACCAACCTGGCCATGTTCGCCGGCGACGTGGCCACGGCCAAATACATCGTCAGCCTGACCCGGG
>JAHJDS010000387.1 GCA_018812395.1 Pseudomonadota bacterium | reverse complement strand
GACATCTGGCGTTGGCCCCGGTGCATGGCCCGGATGTCCTCGGCCCGCTCGTTTCGCCACAAATCCAGGACCGATGTCTCGGCCAGGGAACCGAAGGCCACCTCGGCGTCGTAGTCCCGGCAACAGAGGCTGAGTTGTCCGTCAAAGGTGAAATGGACGTTCTTGAAGACCAGGCGGCAGGGTTTGGTCCGGCGGACCAGGTTGGGGAAGGGAAATGTTTGGTGAAAATAGGCGTTGCTCGGGCTCAGGCCGTCGATCAGGAAAAAGCGGACGTTTTCCGGCGTGGTGTATCGGCCGACCAGGTCCAGAAACGGCCCCACTTCCGCCACGTTGGTCCGGCTGATGACGAACCCGGCGTGGAGGTCCACCGGGCGGGCGGCCCGTTGATTGAATTTTTTGACCGCCTCGAGGCTGGCCAGGACCTTGTCGAAGCTCCCGCCCCGGCGGATGGCCCGGTAGGTGTCCTCGGTGGCGGCGTCAATGGACAGGCGGATCTTGTGGATCGCGCCCCCGAAGTCCTCGATCAGCCTGCCTAAGGCCCGGGGGAACTGGGCGTTGGTGCTCAGGTAGACCGGGTAGTTCTTGGCCCGGGCGATCCTTAAAAGGCCCGGCAGGTCGGGGTGGAGGAAGGTCTCGCCCACGGTATGGAGCCCCGGATTGGCGATGCCCAGAGCCTGGAGCTGGTCGATGATCCGCTCGAAAAGTTCCGGCGCCATGTGTCCCCGGGGGCGTTTCGCTAGGTGGGTGTTGCACATGGCGCAGTCGAGATTGCAGTTGTTGTTGATCTCGATCAGGGCCCAGGCCGGTTGGGCCAGGGTGATTGGCCGCATGAGTGGGTCGTCACCCGCCGCGGCGATGCGCTCGGCCGCGTCCACGGTGGCCAGGGGACGGGCCGCCAGAGGCCGGCAACCATCCGCTTCTGGGCCGGGGTCGCCGGACTGCATCATGGTCATCCGCTTCATGGTTTGTATCAAGCCGGTTTGTAGAGTTGCCCATCGGGACGAGGTCCCTGAAGTCAAGCATATCAGCAAATAATTGGCGCGCCAGGCAGGACTCGAACCTGCGGCCTGCGGATTAGAAATCCGCTGCTCTATCCACCTGAGCTACTGGCGCCGAGGATAAAGTAGTATAGGCCTTAGCCAAAAGGTTGACAAGGACTTAACCCGGTCGATTTTCGCCCCCGGCCGTCATTGAATAAACCGATCTCAAGGATTATTATTCAAAATAAGCTCGGCCAGGGGACCTTGACGTCACCGTCATCGGACGGGGCGGGGCAAATAGGAGGTGTTTCATGGAAGGAGAAACGAATCCAACCAATCCGACCTCGAGCGCGGTGACTCTTGATGGCGATGATTTTCGGCGCCAGGACGAATCCGATGACGCCCTGTTCCACGCCCGGGATCGCTTCGTCGCTCACCTGGAGGCCGTGGCCCTCGAGACCGTCGAAGAGTTGATCGGCCGGGTGATCACCGGGGAAAGGCCGGTGATCCTTGACCTGATGGCCGGTTGGGACTCCGACTTGCCCGGGCATCTCGAGCCCGGACGGGTCGTGGGCCTGGGCCTGAATGAGAACGAACTGGCCGCGAACAAATCGCCGGATGGTTACGTGATCCACGATCTCAACCGCGACCCCCGTCCGCCGTTTGAAGACGGGGAGTTCGACGCCGCGATCTGCACCGTGTCGGTCGATTACCTGACCCGGCCGGTGAGGGTCTTTGCCGAGGTGGGTCGGCGCCCAGACGTTGACCGGCCGGCCGGAGACTGATACAAAGGCGAAGGTGCCGGACCGACATGGTCGGGGCGCCGCCTGACGAGCCCACGCCGGATCGAGCCATGAGTCAGCCGAACACCTTCCTGGGCCTCACCCGGGCCGAGGCCCCCTGGGCCACCGCCCGGGCGGTCATCGTTCCCGCGCCGCTGGACACCGATCCCGTGACCACCCTGGCCCACGGGCCGGACGCCGTGCTGGCCGCCTCGAGGCGTCTCGAGACTTATGACGAGGACCTCGATCAGGAGACGATCGACGTCGGCCTCCACACCGCCTCGGCCCTCAAGTTTGACGGCCTGGATCCCGAAGCGGCGGTCAAGGCCGTGGCCAACTCGGTCGAGCGCTGGCTGGCCCGGGGCAAGTTCGTCCTTGTCCTGGGCGGCGAGCAGACCGTCACCCTGGGGGCGGCCCTGGCCCACCTCCGTCGCGGCCGGCGTTTCGGCGTCCTCCACCTCGGGGCCCAGGCCAATCTCCAACCCCTCCATCAGGGGCGCGAGTTCGGGCCGTCCTGTGTCGGGACCAGGCTGGTCGAGGCCGGCCTGGAACTGACCGGCGTGGGCTGGCGGTCCTTTGGCCGGGTGGAACGCCGGTCCATGGCCCGCCCGGAGGTCCACCCCTGGGTCATGAGTGACCTCGACCCGGCCGGCCAATGGGTCGACGCCGTCGTGGACCGCTTGCCTCCGGAGATCTACTTGTCCATCGACCTATCGGTTCTGGACCCGGCCCTGATGCCGGCCGTGCCCCGCCCCGTTCCCGGCGGGCTGGCCTGGGAGGCCTTGGTGGACTTTGGCCGCCGGGTGTTCAACCGCCGCCGGGTGATCGGCGTCGACGTGTCGGGACTGGCGCCCATCGCCGGTCTGTCCGCCCCGGATCTGGTGGCGGCCAAGCTGGTTTACCGGTTGTTGGGTCTGGCCTTCCCCGGGGTCGGGGCGGCCTGATTCTCGGGTTCCCGACCGGGTCGATCCCCGTGGGGAGGGCCCGTTTTTTGGATCGGGCAAAAGGCCGGAAAGGGATACATCTTGCCGGTCAACTTGTGTAAATCTTCAACACCTGGTTTTTCCCGGTCGCGGGGGGTCCGGGGCGTTCCGGCCGAGGTGTTCGGGGGGGGGTGCTCGGTCCCGTGGCGACGGGGGGGCTTTGATTTGATAACATGTTGTTATAACGTATTTTTTATCCAGAAGAGATTTTGTTCTTGACGCTATTTTTCCTCCGGAAAAATTGGCCTTTGTTACTGACGTTTTTACTTGACAATACCGATGGGTGCGGTTATAAGTGTAAAGTCTCACAAGCGGTAAAGGGACCCACGGGCTTCATCTGACCGGACCGCACCTGTCGAGTCATCGGCGGGGGCCGGTGGGGATGGGCTGATTTCAATGCCAGTCGACTGGCGTTCATAACAGGAGGGAGTTTATGCCGAGTTTTGTCATCTTGGAGAAATGCGATGGCTGCAAGGGCCAGGACAAGACGGCCTGCATGCACATCTGCCCCAATGACCTGATGATGCTGGACAAGGACGGCTCGCTGGGTTACGGGGAGATGAAGGCCTTCAACCGTGATCCTTCCATGTGCTGGGAGTGCTACAACTGCGTCAAGATCTGCCCCCAGCAGGCGGTGGACGTGCGCGGTTACGCCGACTTCGTGCCCATGGGCGCCTCGGTGGTTCCGCTGCGGGGGTCTGAGGACATCATGTGGACGGTCAAGTTCCGGGACGGCTCGCTCAAGCGGTTCAAGTTCCCCATCCGGACCACTCCCGAAGGTACGGCCGTGCCCCTGGGCGGTTTTCCCGAGGGTGGCGCCGACCTGAACAGCCCGATGCTGATGACCGAGCCGGACTCCTGTGGCGAGTCCAAGACGTTACCGACGCTGTAGGGAGGAGGAATTAACATATGGCTAAGTCTGATAGTTTTGAAACCGTCGAGGTCACCACTGATCTGCTGATCTGTGGTGGTGGTATGGCCGCGGCCGGCTGCGCGGTCGAGGCCGCTTACTGGGCCAAGAAGAACGGCCTGAGCGTGACCCTGGTCGACAAGGCCGCCTTCGACCGGTCCGGCGCCGTGGCCATGGGCCTGTCGGCCATCAACCAGTACATCAACTACGGCAAGGGCGTCAACACCATCGAGGATTACGTCCACTACGTCCGGCAGGACCTGATGGGTATCTCCCGTGAGGACCTGGTCTACAACATCGCCCGCCACGTGGACTCGACCGTCCACCTGTTCGAGAAGTGGGGCCTGCCGATCTGGACGGACGAGGAAGGCAACTACGTCAACGAGGGTCGCTGGCAGCTGATGATCAACGGCGAGTCCTACAAGGTCATCGTCGCCGAGGCGGCCAAGAACGCCATGGCCGAACTGGGCGACAAGGGCCAGATCATCGAGCGGGTGTTCATCGTCGAGCCGCTCATGGACGGCGATCAAGTCGCCGGCGCGGTCGGCTTCTCGACCCGCGAGGAAAAGTTCTACGTGTTCAAGGCCAAGGCCGTCATTGCCGCCATGGGCGGCGCGGTCCACGTCTTCAAGCCGCGGTCATCGGGCGAGGGCCTGGGCCGGTCCTGGTACCCGCCGTTCAACTCCGGCTCCTCGGCCTACTTCACCCTCAAGGCCGGCGCCGAGATGACCTGCCAGGAAGTCCGGTTCATCCCGGTTAGGTTCAAGGACGCCTACGGTCCGGTCGGGGCCTGGTTCCTGCTGTTCAAGTCCCGGGCGGTCAGCGCCGGCGGCGGCGAGTACATGGCCGTGCGCAAGGACGAGCTGAACAAATGGGCGCCCTATGGTCTGGCCAAGCCCATTCCGGCCAACCTGCGCAACTACCTGGGCATGCTCGACGTGGACGCCGGCCTGGGGCCGCTGTACATGGAGACCCACGAGGCCATCCAGAACATCGCCGAGGCCTACAAGGACGACCCGAAGGCCTTCAAGAAAAAAATGAAGGAACTCGAGAGCGAGGCCTGGGAGGACTTCCTGGACATGACCATCTCCCAGGCCATCCTGTGGGCCTCCCAGAACATCAAGCCCGAGGAGAAACACTCCGAGATCGCCGCTTGTGAGCCCTACTTCATCGGCTCCCACTCCGGCGCTTCCGGCGCCTGGGTCAGCGGTCCTCCGGACCTCAAGGGCAAGGGCAAGATCAGTGACGATTACTTCTGGGGCGGCGTGGGCAACATGTGCACCGTCAAGGGCCTGTTCGCCTGCGGCGACGCTTCCGGCGCCTCCTCCCACAAGTTCTCCTCGGGCTCCCACGCCGAGGGTCGTTACGCCGCCAAGCAGGCCATCAAGTACATCGTCGACAACAGCCCGTCGCCCAACGTGGACGCCGGCCAGGTCGCCGAGCTCAGGGCCGCCATCCTCAAGCCGCTGGACCTGTTCGAGGAGTTCTCGGGCCTGTCCTCCGACAAGAACATCAACCACGAGTTCTGCAAGCCGATGCAGTTCATGTTCCGGCTGCAGAAGATCATGGACGAGTACGCCGGCGGCGTGTCCAGCGCCTTCAAGACCTCGAAGGACCTGTGCGAGCGCGGCATGGAGCTCTT
>JAHJDS010000386.1 GCA_018812395.1 Pseudomonadota bacterium | reverse complement strand
GGAGAAGTGCCAGGCCTGTATGATTTGCCTAAGGAAATGCCCAGCAGAGGCGGTTATAGGCGGCAAGAACCAGATCCATGTCATTGACCAAGAGAAATGCACAAAGTGCGGAACCTGCTTTGAGGTTTGCCCCCCTCGCTTTGGTGCGGTGGAGAAGATTTCGGGCGAGTCTGTTCCGGCTCCTATCCCTGAAGACGCAAGGACTATAGTCAGAAAGGGTAAAGAAAAATGAGTGAAATCCTTTTACAGATTGATGGAAAAGAAGTCAAAGCAAAAGAAGGGATGACCGTCTTGGAGGCAGCCCAAAGTGCAGGGATATCTATTCCCACACTGTGTCACCACGAGAAATTGGAACCATATGGTGGTTGCCGAATTTGCTCCGTAGAAATAGAAGATCGCGGTTGGAAAAGACTCGTTGTTTCCTGCGTTTACCCGGTAGTAAATGATTTGGTCGTAAGAACCCGGTCTGAGAAGGTAGATAGAATTCGCAAAGTGATCTTAGAGCTATTGCTGGCTCATGCTCCGGAGTCCGTGGCATTACTGGATTTGGCTAAAGAGTATGGAGCAGATAAAGACCGTTTTAAAAAACAGGCTTCATTCTGCATTCATTGCGGTCTATGTGTAAGGTACTGTGCTGAGGTCAAGAAGAAACACGCTGTTGGCTTTATTGACAGAGGAACAAGGAAAGAGATAAGTTTCGTTCCGAAAATAGCCGCTAAGGAGTGCTGGAACTGCAAAGAATGTTTTCCACTTTGCCCTACATCGGCCCTACAAGCGGCTTACGTCTTGACTGAGGCATTAACGTCTTCCTCACCTTCTTTCAAACCCGGCTCAGAGGAATAGGCAACGAGTAATTGAATATAACGCCCTTTACACCAGTGACGAGGTAGACAGGTTCTTTCGCGAAGTAATCTCGCACCATCCCCCTGTTAGATGGTTTGGCCTGGTTTCGGGGTGGCATCGAAGACCACTTGGTCCGCGCCGTTGAAGACCAGAAACCTGGTGACCTTGGCTCTGCCGATGACCACCATGCCCATGTCCCTGGCCAATTCCAGACCCATTTGAGTCACACCGGATCTGGAAACCAGCACCGGGATGCCCATGAAAGCCGCCTTCATCAAAATCTCCGAGGTCAGCCGGCCGGTGGTAAAGAGAATCTTGTCCTCTCCGGTCATGCCATCAAGCCACATTCGCCCGGCGATGGCATCGGCCGCATTGTGCCGGCCCACGTCCTCCACGGACATAAGCACCCGTTCTCCCTGGCACAAACAGCAGCCATGCACCGAGCCGGCTAAGCGGTAGATGGGGTTCAGGGTGGCAACGGCCTTGAGCACTTGGTAGATGGTGGACTGGCGCACCCGCACCCGGGGCAGCTTCTGCTCGTAGAGCTTATCCACGGTGCAACTGAACAGGGTTCCCTGGCCGCAGCCGCTGGCCACCGTCACCCGGGAGAGCATTGCGTCCAGGTTCGGTATTCCTTGGCCGTGCCGGGTGGAAACGTCCACCGTCTCCCGGGCCCAGTCCACACAGACCGACTCTATGTCTTCGATTCGTTCCAGCAGACGCTGGTTGTGCAGATAGCCCAGGGCCAATTCCTCGGGGTTGGTGCCCAGGGTCATCAAGGTGACTATTTCACGGCCGTCGACCTTGATGGTCAGAGGCGACTCCCCGGGTATGGCCACCGGCCTGGGTTTGCCCAGATGGTCAACCACCTCCAAGTGGTGCACCGGCTGCAGCCCGGCCCGGCTCAACCGAGGTTGCAAAGGCCTTTTTTTTGCGGCGGTCATAATGCTGATTAACCTGCTACCTTGATTTCGAGCATACTAGCCCATTTTTATTTTAGCGGGCCACCGTGCATCCTCTCTTAACCAGTACCCGGCACTCTTTCCAGGGAAGGACAGAGAACCCACGAGCCTCCCGGCGCCCAACTCCCGCCTGGGCCGGTACACCCAAGACCGAGTCTTTCCCAGTAATTGGGCGACCTCCTCGGGAGTCATTATATCGCGGTGACCCAGGTCACGCACGACAAAACCGCCGACAGCGCCACCACGAGCCGGAGCCGTCCCCGTCTTGCATTCCGGCCCCCCCTTAGACGGTGTGCCGCGTCCGTCCATTTCCTCTTTTTGGGGGCGATATGGGGGAAAAGCGGTTGACGTCGAGGGCCGGAGTTGGGACCATGTGGGAGTCGTTTTCACCGATCGCGGGGAGACCACCAAGGGATCATCCGCCGGACGGGATCAAACAAGAAATCGAGCGCGCCGAGTCGGGGCGGTAGGGCGGCCGCGGTTATTAGGCCTACCACGATCCCGAGTTCAGCCGCCGGCAGTTCCTGCCGGTTTGAGGGGAAGGCCTTGAATCCAGAACAAATTATGAGGGTCGTCGTGGTCGGCGCCGGAGTGATGGGCCACTCCGTGGCCCAGGTGTTCGCCACGGCGGGCGTGGAGGCCTGGTTGGTGGACGTGGATCCGGCGGCGCTCGAACGGGCCATGGGCCTGGTCGAGTCCAACCTGAAGACCATGGCCCGGTTCGGCCGGGTGTCCGAGGCCGACATCCCGGCCATTGTCGGCCGGATAATACCGACGACCGATCTCGCCGCCGCCGCCCGGGAGGCGGACTTCGCCCTGGAAACGGTGGTCGAAGTGCCCGCGGTAAAACAGGAGGTTTTCCATCGGCTGGATGAACTCTGCGCCCCGGGGGTGGTCCTGGCCAGCAACACCTCGACCCTCGACGTTTTCAGCGGCGCCCGGGTCAGTGATCCCTCGCGTCTGGTCTACGCCCACTGGTTCGCGCCGCCCCACATCGTCCCCCTGGTGGAGATCGCGCCCGGGCCCGAGACGGCCCCCGGGGTGATGGAGTTTGTCGCCGCCTTGATGACCCGTCTCGGCAAGCGGCCGGTGGTCATGAAACAATTCGTCCCGGCCTTTATCGTCAATCGCATTCAAGGGGCCGTCCAGAACGTGGTCCTGGAGATGCTGGCCCAGGGGTGGGCCGAGCCCGAGGAGATCGACCTGGCGGTCAAGAGCAGCCTGGGCGTCCGGCTGCCGGTGGTCGGCGTGGCCCAGACCCTGGACTTCACCGGCCTGGATTTGATCTTCGACATCATGAAGGCCCGGGGGGAGATCAATCCCCTGATCGAGGCCAAGGTGACCCGCCGCGAACTGGGCGCCAAGACCTCGAGAGGCATCTACGACTACGACGGCCGGACCGAGGCCGAGATCCTGGCCGAACGTGACGCCCGGTATCTCCGCGTGCTGGCCGTGTTGGAAGAGATCGACGTTTTTCGGTCAATCTAGCCCGGTCGAACCAGGCCCGACAACCAGGGAGCGATCCATGTCCCGCAAGGTCATCATCACCGCCGCCATCACCGGCGCGATCCACACGCCGACTATGTCGCCCTATTTGCCCCTGACGCCCGAGGACATCGCCCAACAGGCGATCGACGCCGCCCGGGCCGGCGCGGCCAGCGTCCACATCCACGCCCGCAATCCCGAGGACGGCCGGCCCAGCCCGGACCTGGACCTCTTCCGCCGCATCGTCGAGCCCATCAGGGCCGCCTCGAACGCGATCATCTGCCTGACCACCGGCGGGGGCACGGGCATGACCATCGAGGAGCGGGGGGCGGTGGTGCCCGAGTTCCGGCCCGAACTGGCCTCCTTCAACATGGGCAGCGTCAACTTCTCCCTGCACCCGGTGGCCCGAAAATACGACGACTGGAAATTCGAGTGGGAGCCGATGTATCTGGAGGGCAGCCGGGCCAACATCTTCCCCAACACCTTCGCCGACATGGAGCGCCTGAGCGCCGTCATGCGCGCCGCCGGCACCAAGCCGGAACTGGAAATCTATGACGTCGGTCACCTCTACAACGCCGCCTTCATGATCTCCGAGGGTCTGTTGGACGGGCCGCCCTACCTGCAGTTCGTGATGGGCATCCTGGGGGCGATCCAGCCCACCTTGCACGACCTGGTCCACCTCAAGGAGACCGCCGATCGGCTGTTCGGCCACGGCCGCTACCAGTGGTCCGCCTTTGGGGCGGGGCGCAGCGAGTTTCCGATCTGCACCGCCGCGGCCCTGATGGGCGGCCACTGCCGGGTCGGCCTGGAGGACAACCTCTACCTGGCCAAGGGCGAACTGGCCACGTCCAACGCCGCGCTGGTGGCCAAGATGGTTCGAATCCTGGGCGAGTTCAATCTGGAGACGGCCACCCCGGACGAGGCCCGGCAGATCCTCGGTTTGAAACCCCGTACCTGAGGGCGGGCCCGAGCGCCTTGGCTACGACTCTGCGGTTGGAGTGTCTGGTATCGCTTGCTTTGATCGTCGTTCCGCTACCGTCCTCGTGATGGGCCTGCCGCTTCTGCTCAAGTGATTTTAGGCGCCTTGCTTTGGACAACTCCCACCTCCTACCGTTCCGGTTTCGTTCGTCCCCCGCCGTAGTATGCCCAACTCCCTCACCAAACCCTGTCGTGGTTACTCCTCGCGCCCCAAGTTCATTCTTCCTCGTCCCGTCCTACACTCGAAAGTCTCTCCATAGTGTCCAGGTGCTGGATGCCTAACTCCTTCACCTTTAGGTCCCGACGGGACTTCTTAACAAAGTAATCGTATAGACCACTTAATTTTTTAAAATAATTGCTATCAAATTCGATTTGCTCATTTTCACCTGCTATAAGCAGTCTGTGCTGGGCTATGGAAGAACCAAAAGCACGAGAGATAAACGATACCATTTCGACAAATTCTTTATTTAAAAATAATTCGACTTTCGCATGTGCGAAGGCCATCTGATCGAATGCCTCTTTTAATGTATTTCTGTCTGCAAGGTTAAATGCTTTCTTTGAGGAATTAGTATATTTTGAAAACTCCCAAAGGAGTCTGTTGATAGCAAATAGCCAATCTTCAAGTGCTGCCCGTTTAATATCTATCATCTTTACCGCCAGTTGGGCTTCCTGCATTTGACGGGCGGTTGCCTCCTGTACTTGCTGCATTTGTTGGGCCGTTGCTGCCTGCATACGCCTGTCCCGTTTGCCCGATCTCCCAGTAATGTAGGCCGTCACACAAGCACCAACCAACACTGCTCCTGCACCGATAAAGGCCACCCATACGGCATTCAGTCCACGCTCCAGAACAATTACTTGCGGCGCCCCCGAAAAGTCGCTCAGGACCGAGGCCACCCAATACGCCACCTCAAAGATTTCTACAAAATCAGGCATGATCACTCTCTCCGCAGGATTACGGTTTTATCTATTATACTAAATGCTCAGCCGGATTGATATCCCGTGGCTCAAGCATTACTCTACTGACTACTGGACTTCAGCTGACCCAGCTTTGAAGGCCTCGACCATCTTCCGGGTCACCTTGCCGGCCAGGTCAAGGCCGGACTCCAGAAAGGACTTGACCAGGTCACCCTACCTGCCCCGTCCCGTCCGGTTTCCATCCCGTCCGGTGTCCACATCAGTCAACCAAATGATCCCCTGGAATGAGGACCGAAGGATTACAGGAAAGCGCCGGGCACGGCCGGTGCGGTATACTGTCGATAGGACCTTTTCGGCCCGGGCCCCCGGGCCACGATTCCGTAACAAGAATCCACGGGAACCGATGGCCGGCCAAGATGGTCCAACGATACATGGCCCGGGCCGTCGCCCGGGCGCCATCAGCGATGACTCGTCTAAATACTGGAGGGACGTCATGAGAATCCGATGGGTGTGGTCAGCGGCGCTGGCCATGTTGCTCTTTGCGGCCCCGGCCCCGGCCGCCCAGAAAAAACCGGCCATTGTCTCCCCGACCGACATCGAGGCGGTGACGGTCTATCCCCGGCGGGCCCTGGTGACACGCACCGGGCAGGCCCGACTGGCCGCGGGCGAGCAGGCCATCGAGGTCAGCGGCTTGCCTTACGGCCTGCTGGATCGATCGGTCACCGTCAGCGCCAGGATGAGCGGCGGGCTGACCATCCTGGGCGTCGAGGTCAAGCGCTACTATTCCGGCGCCAAGCGGCCCCCGGCCGAAGAGGCCCTCCGGGCCAAGATCGACGCCCTGAAGCAAAGACGGCAGGGCCTTTACGACCAACGGCGAGTGATCGACGGGCTCCTGAGTTTCTTGAAGTCCATGGGGCGGGTCACGGCCGACCGATTGAACAAGAGGCTGCTGTTCAAGGTGCCTGACGGGAAGAACCTCGACTCGCTGATGACCTTTGTCGAGACCAAGTCGCTGGCGTTACTCAAAAACCGCCGGGAGACCCTGGTCGGCCTCCAGAAGGTGAACCGCCGGTTCCGGGAACTCTACCAGCAGTTGCGGCTGATCTCGCGCGGCCGTACGACACGGTCGAAGGTGGTCCTGATCCGGGTCCGGGCCAAGCGCGGCGGTCAGGCCAAGTTCGCCGTCAAATACCTGGTCCACGGCGCCACCTGGCGGCCGTTGTACACCGTGCGCCGCCAGGTCGGCTCAGGGCGGTTGACCCTGACCATGTCCGGAGAGATCAGGCAGCGGACCGGCGAGGACTGGTCCGGCGTCCGGCTGACGCTGTCCACGGCCCGTCCCTCCCTGGGCGCCCGGGCGCCCAAGCTCTATCCCCGATACCTGTCGTTCTATCAGCCCCGGCCCAAGCTCGCCACCAAGGCCGCCCAGCGCTACCAGGCCCGCACCAAGCGGGGCATAGTGGCCCAACGCCAACTGGCCGCGGGCGGAGTGACCCGGGACGCCTCGCCCCGCCTCCGGCGGGCCGACGAGCGCAGGGCCGACCGGATCACCGCGGCCATCAGTTCCGGCCTGGGATCCCACCAGTTCGCCATCAAGTTCAAGGTCGACGTCCCCGCGGACGGTCACTTCCACAAGACGACCATCCTGGTCCGGGAACTCAAATCTGAACTGGTCTACGTCGCCGTGCCGTCGCGCAGTTCCAGTGTCTTCCTGCGGGCCAAGGTCGTCAACGACACCGGCGCGACCCTGCTGCCGGGCCGGGTGGACGTGTTTCTCGGTCCCGACTACGTGGGCCGGAGCAGCCTCGGCCTGTTGGCCGAGGGTCAAAGCTTCAATCTGGACTTGGGCGTCGATCCCCAGATCAGGCTCAAGTGGCAGCGGCTGGATCTGAAGCGCGGCCGGAGCGGCCTGTTCGGCGGCAGCCGCAAGGTGTCGTTCTTGTGGCGGGCCGAAATCGTGAGCTACAAGAAAAAGGCGGTCACGTTGCACCTGCTGGCCCAGACGCCGGTCTCGACCGAGCAGAAGATTGAAATCTCGGTCGAGCCCAAACCCGAGCCCAAGCGTTGGGACAAGAAACGCGGCATGATCTGGTGGGTCCTGAAGCTCGAGCCCAAGAAGAAGGTAGTGGTCGATCTGGGCTACACCGTGCGCTATCCCAAGGACAAACACGTCCGCGGGATTTAGCCCGGGCTTGCCCGAAAAGACAAATACCTCGACCCGGGACGCCCGGCCCAGCCAGGGGCCGGGCGTCCCGGGGGCACCATTTTTTATCCGCCGAACGTCCGGGACTAGGGACCGCCCAGGTAACCGCCGGGGAGGGAGAACTGGTCGACGTCAGGGAAATAGT
>JAHJDS010000385.1 GCA_018812395.1 Pseudomonadota bacterium | reverse complement strand
GGACGAGTTCGCCATGGGCTCCTCAACCGAGAACTCGGCCTTTTTTCCGACCCACAACCCATGGGACCTGAGCCGCATCCCGGGCGGGTCGTCCGGCGGCAGCGCCGCGGCCGTGGCCGCCGGGACATGCGTCTACGCCCTGGGCTCGGACACGGGCGGCTCGATCCGGCAGCCGGCCTCCCACTGCGGCGTGGTCGGCCTCAAGCCGACCTACGGCCGGATCAGCCGGTACGGCCTGGTGGCCTTCGCCTCGTCGCTCGATCAGATCGGACCGCTGACTCGGGACGTGACCGACGCCGCCCTGGTGATGAACGTCATCGCCGGTTATGACCGCCGGGATTCGACCTCGGTAGACACCCCGGTGCCCGACTACACCCGGGCCCTGGGACGGGAGGTCAAGGGCCTGAGGCTGGGCATCCCGCGGGAGTATTTCGTCGAAGGCATGGACCCCGAGGTGGCCAGGACGATCCGGGCGGCCATCGACACCCTGGTGGACCTGGGGGCCGAGACGATCGAGGTCTCCCTGCCGCATACCGATTACGGCCTGGCGGTCTACTACATCATCGCCCCGGCCGAGGCCAGCTCGAACCTGGCCCGGTACGACGGCGTCCGCTACGGCGTCCGCCGGCCGCGCGACGAGATGATCGACATGTACCGGGCGACCAAGACGGCCGGGTTCGGGGCCGAGGTCCAGCGCCGGATCATCATCGGCACCTACGCCCTGAGCGCCGGGTATTACGACGCCTATTACGGCAAGGCCTCCCAGGTGCGGACCCTGCTGGTCCGGGATTTCCAGGCCGCGTTCGAAAAATGCGACATCCTGGTCACCCCCACGGCGCCCACGCCGGCCTTCAAGATCGGCGAGAAGACCGACGACCCGGTCCAGATGTATTTGAGCGACGTCTGCACCTTACCGATCAACCTGGCCGGCATCCCGGGACTGAGCGTCCCGGCCGGCCTCAGCAGCGACGGCCTGCCCATCGGCGTCCAGTTTTTAGGGCCTCATTTCGCCGAGGAGCGCCTCTTAAATGTCGGCCACGCCTTCGAGCAAGCCCGGGGGGCGTGGACGTTGCCGGAGGTATGACCGGCCGACCCTGACGGCGGTTGTTGCCTTCGGCCCGGAGAAGGACATGATCAGAACGGCTGCGATCATCACAATCGCCATCTGCCTGTTCCTGGCGCCAGGGGCAACGGCCAAAACCGCCTACCCGATCGAGCTGAAAAAGTCCGAACCCCGAACCGTCCTCTGCAAGCGGATCGTCACCACCCGGGCCGCCCTCGGCCGGGATCTGAACCAGGCCCATCAAGAACTCGGCCGCTACCTCAAGGCCAAAAAAGTCACGGTCGCCGGGCCGCCCCTGGCGATCTACCACAGCCCGCCCGGGCCCAAGTGGCGGATCGACGCCTGTCTGCCGCCCCGGACGGCCGTGACCGCGAGCGGCCCCTTCCGGCTTCAGAAGCTGGCCGACGGGCCGGTGGCGATCTTGACCCATCGCGGGGCCTACCACGACTTGACCCCGGTTTACCTGGCCCTGTGGAAGTGGATCAATCACCAGGGCTACCAGCCGGCCGGGCCGCCCCGGGAGGTTTACGTCGCCATGCCGCCGCGGGTCAAGGACCCGAAAAAATTCGTGACCCTGATCGTGTGGCCGGTCAAGAAGGTCAGGTGCAGCCCGAAATAGGTCTGATCGTCAGCCGGGCCGGGGGAGGGATCAGATGAACCGACGCCGGGCGATTAAAATGTCGGGCGGTCTTCTGGCCGCCGGGCTGGCCGGCCTGACCCGCCCCGGTCTGACCCGCGGCGCCGGCTCGCCACCGAACGTCATCTTCATCCTGTCCGACGACCACCGCTGGGACTGCCTGGGCAAGATGAAGCATGCGGTCGTCGAGACGCCCCACCTGGACGGCCTCTGCCGCCAGGGCGTCCACTTCCAGAACGCCTTTGTCACCACCTCGCTGTGCAGCCCCTCGAGGGCCAGCTTCCTGACCGGCCAGTACGCCCACACCCACGGGGTCCGGAACAACCTCACCCCCTGGAGCAATTCCAACGTCACCTTCCTGGAAATCCTCAAACAAGAGGGCTATGACACGTCGTTCATCGGCAAGTGGCACATGCCCGGGGGCCTGCCCAAACTCAAAGGGGTGGACCGGTTCATCACCTTCACCGCCCGGGGCGGTCAGGGGCTCTACTTCAACTGCCCGCTGGTCGTCAACGGCCGGACGACCCCCTCGCGCAAGGCCTACATCACCGAGGAGCTGACCGATTACGCCTTGGAGTTCATGTCCCGCCGCCGCTCCGGCCCGTTCTGCCTCTATCTCTCCCACAAGGCGGTCCACCAGCCGTTCAGTCCGCCGCCGGCCATGAGCCGCCTGTACCATGACAAAAAACTGCCCCTGCCGCCCGAGGCCGACTCCTGGATCCCGATGCACACCGACATGGTCTACTACGGCATGAAGGGCACCCTGGAGCAGCACTTCCGCAATTACCTTCGGTCCATTCACGCCCTGGATCAGCAGATCGGCCGGGTGCTGCACCGGGTCGAGCAGATGGGCATCGCCGACAACACGATCATCATCTACTGCGGCGACAACGGCTTTTTGTGGGGCGAGCACCGGTTGGTGGACAAGCGCTGGCCCTACGAGGAATCCATCCGCGTCCCGTTCATCGTTCGCGACCCGCGGGCGATCAAGGACCCCGGCCGGACCGAGCCACGGATGGTCCTCAACATCGACGTCGCCCCGACCATCCTCGACCTGGCCGGGCTGCGCGTCCCGGCCAACATGGAGGGGCGGAGCCTGGCGCCCCTGCTAAAGGGAACGACCGCGCCCTGGCGCCAGGCCTGGCTCTACGAGTATTTCAAGGATTTTCCCTACCGGGTGCCGGAGATGCAGGGCGTCCGGACCGAGCGATACAAATACATCGACTACCAGGGGGACGTGACCGATCAGCTCTTTGACCTGAAAAACGATCCCCGCGAACAGCGCAACCTCATTCAGACCGAGGCCGGCCGGGCGATGCTGCCCCGACTGCGGACTATGCTGGCCGACCTGAGAAAAGGAAAGATGCGGTGAGACTGGGGGCCCAGGCCATCAAGCGACGATCGTTCCTGGCGCGCTTCGTCTTCCCGGTGGGGTCGATGCTGGTGGTGATGCTCGCGTTGCTGGTGGTCTACAACCACGCCTGGCGGCTCGGCTCGCCGTTGCTCAAAACCATCCTGGCCTGGGCCTCGGGGGTGCCTCTCTTCTGCCTGCTTTACTTCAGCGCCGTGATCCTCTATCCGATGATCTATTTCCGGGGAGGCGGTCCGGTCGAACAGGTCGTGGGCAGTTTCGCCCCCCAGGCGGCCTGGTGGCTCAAGGAGATATCTCGGGCCGGGGCCTATTTCACTTTCCCGGAAACCCTGTACTATGGCCTCTCTCAGGTCTTTCTGGTGGCCTTTGCCGGCAACGTGGCCGTGATGGGCGTGGCCGAGTTGGTCTGTCGGGCCCGGGCCCGCCGGCGGGGGGGCCGGCGCCGGGTGCTGACCTGGGGACCGGTGCTGGCGATCCTGATCGGCCTGTCCGGCATCTACTTCATGGCCCTCTGGGGCGACGGCGAGCGCTGGTTCTACGTCTACCAGGAGGTCTACCGGGCCCTGTTCCGTTAGCCGACAAGTCCCGCGGTCCATGCCTGACCAGCCCCCCCAAACCCTGTCCCTGCTGATCAAGCCGGCCTCCCACGCCTGCAACCTGGCCTGCGATTACTGCTTTTACCATCGCGTCGACGACGTCTATCCAGATGCCAGGCCCATGGACGACGCAATGGCCGAGGCCATCATCACCCGGGCCCTGTCATCGGGTTACGCCCACAACGTCTTCACCTGGCAGGGCGGCGAGCCGACCCTGATGGGTCTTGACTTTTTCAAGCGGGTCGTCGACCTCCAGCGTCGGCTGGCCGCCCCCCGGCAAAGGGTGGTCAACACCCTTCAAAGCAACGGCCTGCTGATCGACGCGGCCTGGTGTCGGTTTTTACGGGACGAACAATGGCTGGTCGGCCTCAGCCTGGACGGTCCGGCCGAGATCCATGACGCCTATCGTGTCCGGCCCGGCGGCGGCTCTCACGACCAGGCGATGCGGGCGGCCGGGCTGATGCAAACCCACGGGGTGGAGTTCAACATCCTGGCCATGCTGACCGACCGGAGCGTGGGCCGGCCCGAAGAGGTCTATCGCTTCTTCCGCCGACACGGCTTCGATTACCTGCAGTTCATCACCTGCTTTGAATGGGCCGGCGACCGTCCGGCCCGGTTCTCGGTCCGGGGCCGGGAGACGGGCGAGTTCTATGGCCGCCTGTTCGACCTCTGGATGGCCGACGGCTTTCCAGAGGTGTCCATCCGGCTCTTCGAGGACATCCTGATCTTTTTCTTCGACCGGGTGAGGGTCTCGTGCGGTTGGATGGAGCGCTGCGACAGCTACCTGGTGGTCGAGCACAACGGGGATTGCTATCCTTGCGACTTTTTTGTCGAGCCGGGGTGGCGGTTGGGCAACCTGGTCACTGATGAGTTGAGTCAGATATTGGCGTCACCCCGGCGAGGCGAGTTCGCGGCCCAAAAATCCCGCCCGCCGGCCGAGTGCCGGGACTGCCTGCTGCTGCCCTTTTGCCAGGGAGACTGCCCCCGGTACCGCCGGGGGCCGGGCGGCGACTACACCGGGGTCAGCGAGTTCTGCGTGGCACTAAAAATGCTGGTCCACCACATGGAGCCGAGCCTGCCCCGGATCATGGACGAGGTCGGGCGGCGGCGGCCACGGTGACCGGTCGTTTTCAATCGCTAAAAGAACGCCTCGACGAATTCCCGGCGATCAAGAAACGGCTGGTCATCCCTACAAACGCGATGGCGACCTTACGAATCGGCCGGAAGAGCGAGGACCAGGTCTGGACTTGAAGTTAAGGTCGGTGGTGGTATCCTAAAAAGCATGGCTCCGCTCTCGGCCGGGCTGAGGCCCACATCAGAGACGGGGAGAAAATGACTGAAGGTGAGCAAAGTAACGGGCCTCTGGAAAGCCTCGCTCGGCAGCTCAAGGAAAAGGAGGCCATTATAAACGGTATTTCTGACTCACTGATGTTGCTGGATACCGGAACCTACAAGATCCTCGATGTCAACCAGGCTTTCCTCAGTTCATACGGGCTCGATCGCCAAGATGTGCTGGGGAAGAAATGTTACGAAATCACCCATCACCTTAGCCGGCCCTGTCATCACGCTGATGCCGATTGTCCCTGTCCCCTGGAAGACAGCGTTGCCACCGGTAATTATGCATATGTCGAGCATGTTCACCGAAATCATCACGGGAAAACCTTGTACTTTGAGATTACGACTTACCCTTTGCCGGATGCCAGTGGCCGGGTTACCAGGGTAATCCACCTTTCACGGGACATTACCATGAGGAAGTACCTGGAAAATGAGGTGAAAAGATCAGAGAACAAATATCGAACCATATTCAACTCCATCCCGAATCCGGTGTTTGTGCTGGATATAAAAAGCATGGAAATACTTGATTCCAACAACAACGTGGCGGGCGTCTATGGATTTAGTAGAGAGGAGTTGGTAATGACTTCTTTTTTAAATCTCTTCTTGAAGGATGAGCGAGAGCGCTATGCCTCGGAATTACGAACCTCCAATATTTTGAACAACGTACGACAGCTAACCAAAGAGGGAAAATCGATTTTTGTCAATGTTCATGTTTCTCCTTCCGAATACCTGGGACAAGAGGTTCTGTTAGTCACCACGAGCGATATAACTAAGAGATTATTGGCTGAACAACAGCTCATACAGACCAGTAAGATGACGACCCTCGGCGAAATGGCGGCCAGTGTGGCCCATGAATTGAATCAGCCGCTTAGTGTCATCAAGACGGCCGGTGGCTATTTGATAAAGAAGTTGAAAAAAGGGGAGGAGATTGGTGGCGAGATTCTCGAGACCTTGGTTGAGGAAATTGACAGCCAGGTGGATCGCGCCTCGAAAATCATCAATCATATGAGGGAGTTCGGCCGTAAATCAGACGTAACCGCCGAAATGGTCCATATCAACGATGCTTTGAGCAGGGCTCTTGAAATCTTCAATCAGCAATTTAAGCTGAGAGGAATAGAAGTCATTAAGGAAATGGCGGAGAACCTTCCCCCCATCTGGGCTGATTCAAATCGGTTAGAACAAGTGTTTATCAATCTACTTCTAAACGCCAGGGACGCCATTGAAGAAAAGTGGGAGCAGGTTGCCCCAAAGGGAGAGGGAAAGAGGATATTTGTCAAAAGCAGTTTCAAAGATGGTATGATTATGATTGAAGTAAGAGATACCGGAACCGGGATTCCCGAATCTATTATTGACCGGATTTTCGAACCATTTTTTACAACCAAGGAAGTGAGTCAAGGGACCGGACTCGGGCTTTCCATATGTTATAGCATCGTTCAGGATTATCATGGCACCATCAAGGCAGAAACCCAGGTAGGCGAGGGGGCCAGTCTCATCATTAGATTCCCTGTTCCCGATGGGGCTTGATGCCGGAAATCAACCCGGTACGATTATCGCGGGAATGGCCGGAACCGAAATGAGGCCTTTCCCCAGAACCATCCGGCCCGGGGCGTCCATGGCGGTGGGGGTAAAAACGTGACCGTCCCTCGATCAAGGTCACTCGATCGCTCACTGGTCAGGTCGAGGATGACCCGATTTAAAAGAATAACGCCTCGACGAATTCGGCCGGATCGAATGGCCGCAAATCCTCCATCCCTTCGCCCACGCCGATGAACCGGATGGGCAGGCCCAGTTCGCGGCGGATGGCCACGGCGATGCCGCCCTTGGCCGTGCCGTCCATCTTGGCCACGATTGTACCGGTCACCCCGACGGCCTCGGTGAACATCTTGGCCTGGGCCAGGGCGTTCTGGCCGGTGGTGGCGTCCAGGACCAGCAGGACCTCGTGGGGCGCGCCGGGCATCTTCTGGCCGATGACCCGGTGTATTTTTATCAGTTCTTCCATCAGGTTGCGTTGGGTGTGGAGCCGACCGGCCGTGTCCACGATAACCACGTCCGCCCCCCGGGCCTGGGCCGCCTCCAGGGCGTCAAAAGCCACCGCGCCCGGGTCCGCCCCGGTCTGCTGCCCGACGATCTCGGCGCCGACCCGGTCGGCCCAGATGGTCAGTTGCTCGACCGCCGCGGCCCGGAAGGTGTCCGCCGCGGCCAGCAGGACCTGCTGGCCCTGTTCCCTCAATTGCCAGGCCAGCTTGGCGATGGAGGTCGTCTTGCCCACGCCGTTGACGCCGACCATCAGGACCACCGCCGGCTGGTGGGGCGTGTCCGGGAAGGGGCGGGGCTCGTCGGCCAGGTAACCCAAGAAAATCTCGCTCAGGACCTGCCGGATGCGCGCCGGATCGGACAGCTCCCGGCGCCCGACCCGGGCCCGCAATTCGTCGATGACCTCCAGGGTGGTCCTAACCCCCAGATCGGCCGTGATCAGGATTTCCTCGAGGTCTTCGAGCAGTTCCTCGTCGATCCGGGCCTTGCCGGCAAAAACCTCTTCCATCCGGCCGCCCAGGGCCTGGCGGGTCCGGCTCAGACCCCGCCGCAGCCGGGAAAGGAGGCCGCCATCCCGGCCCTGTTCAAAGGAATCCTCCGGGGTATCGCTCCGGCCTGAACGGCCTCTGCGCCGCAGCATCTTCAACCAAACCTCCCCAAAACAGCAGGCCCCAACATAACCGGTCGCGGCCGAAGATGCAATCTCCCCTTGGCACCTCAAACCCCGTTTGTCTTGACGCCCGGGAGGGACATTTGTTACCGTCAGGCTCACCTGGTATTGCGGCCAAAAAAAAGGGACTTTACCAGGCGGCGCCAAGGACGCACGTCCGTATCACACACCTTTGCCTGCGGGAGTTAACAAGTTGCTGATCCAGCCCATGCTCGTCGGCCAGATGGCCGTGTACTGCTACATCGTCGGCGACGAGGAAACCAAGACCTGCCTGGTCATCGACCCGGCCGGCAATGAGAGCGACGTGGTGGACCAGATCGGTGAACTGGGTCTCGAGTGCCGGTACATCGTCAACACCCACGGCCACCCGGACCACACCTGCGGCAACTTGCGGGTTCAGGAGATGACCGGGGCCCGGATCGTGGCCCACCAGGCCGAAATCCCCCACTACCAGAACCCGGGCTCGGCCAACTTCGCCCGGATGATCGGGGGCGACCCGTCGCCGCCGCCGGATGTGACCGTCATCGGCGGCGACACCATCGACCTGGGCGACCTGAAGCTCGAGGTCCTGCACACCCCCGGCCACACCCGGGGCGGGGTCTGCCTTCACGCGCCGGGTCACGTCTTCACCGGCGACACGCTGTTCGTCGGGTCCATCGGCCGGACGGACATGCCCGGGGCCAGCATGCAGCAGCTTATGGACTCGATTCGGGACAAGCTTCTGGGTCTGCCCGATGACACCGTGGTCTGGCCCGGACACGACTACGGCCCCACGCCCAACTCGACCATCGGTCGGGAAAAACGGGACAACCCGTTCGTCACGGAGTTCATTTTCGGTCGTTAAAGGGGTGGCAAGTGAAGGCCATTCATCAGTACCACGTCGTTCCCCGCCTGCCCGAGGCCTTGGTCCGGCTCAAGACCCTGGCCTACAACTTCTACTTTTCCTGGCATCCGCCGGTGACCAGGCTCTTTCAGCGGATGAACCCCCAGCTTTGGGACGAATGCGGCCGCAACCCGGTCCTGATGCTCGGCCGTTTGAGCCAGGAGCGCCTCGAGGAACTGGCCGCGGACAGCGGCTTCGTCTCGGAGGTGGAAAGGCTGGGGGCCGAGATCGAGGCCTACGTCCTCAAGGTGAACGTCACCGAGCACCTGGGCCCCCTCACGCCTCCGGGCACCCAGATCGCCTACTTCTCGGCCGAGTTCGGCCTGGACGAGTGTCTGCCCATCTATTCCGGGGGACTGGGCATTCTGTCCGGCGATCACCTCAAGAGCGCGTCGGATCTGGCCCTGCCGCTGTGCGGCGTGGGGCTGATGTACCGGAAGGGCTATTTCCATCAGTACCTGAACGCCGACGGCTGGCAGCAGGAAAGCACGCCGGTCAACGACTTTCTGACCATGCCCGTGGAACCGGTCCGCGACCAGGACGGACGGCCGTTCACGATTCACCTCGATCTGGCCGGCGAGGACGTGGCCGTGATTGTCTGGCGGGTCAAGGTCGGCCGGATCGATTCGTATCTGTTGTGCACCAACCTGGCCGAAAATTCGCCAAGCGTCCGCGACACCACGGACCAACTCTACGGCGGCGACCGGGAGATGCGCCTCCGTCAGGAGATCGTGCTGGGCGTGGGCGGGGTGAGGGTCCTCGAGGCCCTGGGCCTCAACCCGACGGTTATCCACCTCAACGAGGGACACAGCGCCTTTTCCATCCTGGAGCGGATCAACGTCTACAAGAACAGGTACGACCTGTCCTTTGACGCCGCCCGGGAGGTGGTCACCGCCTCGACCGTCTTCACCACCCACACCCCGGTCCCGGCCGGCAACGACGTCTTCGAGCCGGGTTTGTTCCTGAAATACTTCGAGCCCTACGCCGCCCAGATGGGCATTTCGCCCAAGGTCCTGCTGGGCTATGGCCGGATCAACCCCCGGGACGACCAAGAGCCCTTTGGCATGACCACCCTGGCCCTGAGACTGACGGCCAAGGCCAACGGCGTCAGCCGGCTGCACGGCCGCGTCTCCCGGCGCATGTGGCAGAACATCTGGCCCCGGCACCCGGTCGAGGACATCCCGATCTCGTCCATCACCAACGGCGTGCATATTGCTTCCTGGATCTCGCCGGAGATGCACACCGTCTTCGAGCGGTACCTGGGGCCGGGCTGGATGGAAGACCCGGACAACGTGCGGGTCTGGGAGGGCATCGATTCGATTCCGGACGCCGAAATGTGGCGGACCCACGAGCTGCGGCGGGAGCGCCTGGTGGCCAAGGCCCGGGTCCACCTCCGGCAGCAGCTCCAGGCCCGGGGCGCGCCCGAGGCCGAGGTTCGGGCCGCGACCGAGGTCCTGAACCCCGACTGCCTGACCATCGGCTTCGCCCGCCGGTTCGCCACCTATAAGCGGGCCGTGCTCCTGCTGCGCGACGTCGAGCGTCTGAAGCGGCTGATCACCAATCCAAAAAGTCCCGTCCAGTTCATCTTCGCCGGCAAGGCCCACCCCCAGGACCACGAGGGCAAGGAGTTCATCAAGCGTATCGTCCACCTGGTCCGGGAGGAGCCATTCCGGCGACGGGTGGTCTTTCTGGAGGACTATGACTTCGGCCTGGCCCGGCACCTCCTGGCCGGGTGCGACGTCTGGTTGAACAACCCCCGGCGGCCCCTGGAGGCCTGTGGCACCTCCGGGATGAAGGCCCTGGCCAACGGCGTGCTCAACCTGAGCGTCCTGGACGGCTGGTGGGACGAGGCCTATCACCCCGACCTGGGCTGGGCCATCGGCCACGGCGAGGAGTACGACGACCCCGAACTCCAGGACCATATCGAGTGCCAGGACCTGTACAACCACCTCGAACAGGACGTGGTGCCCCTGTTCTACGACCGCAACCACGACGGCGTTCCCCGCCGGTGGCTGGCCAAGGTCCGCCAGAGCATGCGCCGGTTATGCCCCCAGTTCAACGCCCACCGGATGGTCGAACAGTACGCCCGCGAGTTCTACTTCCCCTGCTCCCAACGGTTCCTGGAACTGACCGCCAACGACATGGCCGGCGCCCGAGACCTGGCCGCCTGGCGCAGCAAGATCATGGTCCACTGGAACGAGGTCAAGATCCTGGGCGTCGAGGCCGAGCGGGTCGAGGAGAAGATGGTCGGTGAAGAGGTCGACGTCCACGCCACGGTGATCCTGGGCGCTTTGGAGCCGGGGGACGTCTCGGTCGATCTCTATTTTGGTCTGATGTCCACCGACGGCCAGTTCCTGGAGCGGGAGACACGGCTGATGGCGGTCGAGTCGGTCCAGGACGGCGCCTACGTCTTCGCCGCCAAGCTGCCCATCGACCGGGTCGGCCGGTTCGGATTTACGGTGCGCATCATGCCCGGACATGAGCGGTTGATGAATCCCCACAACACCAACCTGCTCATCTGGGCCTCCGGCGAGGCGCCATGACCCCTTTCGCCACGGCGGCCGAGATGAAGTCGCTGCTCGAGGCCCGCTGCGCCGATCCTCACTCGATTCTGGGATGCCACCGGCACTCCGACGGCTGGGTGGTCCGCGTCTTTCGCCCCTGGGCCAGTCGGGTCGAGATCATCATCGACCAGGAGGCCACGGACCTCCCCCGGGTCCACGACACCGGCCTGTTCGAGATCGTCCTGCCCGAGGCCGACCGGAAACCCGATTACCGCCTCCGGTTCACCTGGCCCGACGGGGAGACCACCACCCGGGCCGACGCCTATACCTTCTGGCCGCAGATTTCCGAGCACGACCAGCACCTGTGGAACGAGGGTCGCCTAGACCAGGCCTACCACACCCTGGGGGCCCGGGTCTGGACGGCCGACGGCGTGGCGGGCGTCCGGTTCGCCGTGTGGGCGCCCAACGCCGCCGGGGTGAGCGTCGTCGGCGACTTCAACGGCTGGGACGGCCGGGCCGATCAGATGCGGATCCTGGGGTCGTCGGGCATCTGGGAGCTGTTCGTCCCGGGTCTGCCCGTGGGCGAGTTGTACAAGTACGAGATCAGGCCCCGGCAAGGCCCCCCCTTTCTCAAGGCCGACCCCTTTGCCCAGAAACGCCAGATGCGACCCAACACGGCCTCGGTCGTCGCCGATCCGTCGGCCTACGTCTGGGGGGACGGCGAGTGGATGACGCTCCGGTCCGAGCGCAACGGATTGGCGAGCCCGATCAGCGTCTACGAGGTCCACGCCGGTTCCTGGCGGCGCCAGGGGGAGGCCGGCGAGTACTGGCTGTCCTATCGGGAGCTG
>JAHJDS010000384.1 GCA_018812395.1 Pseudomonadota bacterium | reverse complement strand
GCTCCGGCCCTCGAACCGGATGTCACCCTCGCTGGGCCTCAGAAAGCCGGTGACCAGGTTGAACAGGGTCGTCTTGCCCGCCCCGTTGGGCCCGATCAGCCCCAGGACCTCGCCCTCGCCCAGGGCCAGGTCCAGGGTCGAGATGGCGGCCACTCCGCCGAAATTCTTGGACAGGTTCACGATCTCGAGGAGCCGCGGCATGATCCCCTCACCTTGCCCCGGTCCGGGAAACGATCGCTCCCAGCCTGGTCAGCCCCCGGCTGAGGAAGCTCAGGGTGGTCGAGATCGCCCCTCGGGGTAGCGCCAGCATGATGACGACCGTCACCGCGGTGAAGATGAGCAGCCGGGTCTCGCCAATGCCGCGCAGCAGTTCGTTGAGCACGATCAGCAGGTAGGCCCCTCCCAGCGACCCGGTCACCGTGCCCAGGCCGCCGACGATGGTGATCATGATGATCATCAGGGCGATGCGCAGGCCGAACATCTCCGGTCCGACGTGCATCATGTAGTGGCCCATGAAGGCGCCCCAGAACCCGCCGATGAAGCTGGCGATCAGAAAGGCGATCAGCTTGTAGCGGTTGGTGTCGACGCCTACCGCCTCGGCCGCGTCCTGGTCGTCGCGGATCGAGTTGAGGATCAGGCCCAGCTTGGATCGGACCAGGGCCATGAGCAGCCCGGCGAAGACGAGCAGCAGCGCCAGGGAGACGTAGTAGTTGACCAGGGTCACGTCGGAGATGGGGTCCAGGCCGCTCAGGCCCTCCCGGCCATCGGTCAGGTCGTAGGAGACGATGACCATCTTCTCGCAGATGGCCGCCGCGGCCAGGGACGCCAGGGCGAGGTAGAGGCCCCGGAGCCTCAAACAGGGGACGCCCAGCAGCAGGCCGAACAGGGCGCCGATCAGCCCGCCGGCGGGGACGGTCACCACCGGGGGCAGTCCCAGGTGGAGGTTGAGGAAGGCCGCCCCATAGGCCCCGACGCCGACGAACAGGCCATAGCCGATGACCGGCAGACCGCCGTACCCCATCAGGATGTCGAGGCCGGCCGCCAGGGCGGCGTAGATGTTGGCCATGACCAGGATGCCCCAGATGTAGGGGTCCTGGATGACGGCCGGCAGGGCGAGCAGGGAGACGACGACGAACACGGCCAGGGCGGCGTTCGGGGAAACCAGACCCCTCGGGCGAACCGGCGGGCTCATCTCGGCCATCTCAGTTTCCCGTCCTCTGGCCCAGCAGGCCCGACGGCCTCAGGACGATCACCAGAAAGAGGATGGCCAGGGCCACCAGCTCGGTCAGCCGCGGCGAGACGGCGAAGGCGACGATGGTTTCGCTGAACCCCAGGATGCAGGCGGCCAGGATGCTCCCCCCGATACTGCCCAGCCCGCCGAGGATGACGATGGTGAAGGCCTTGACCAGGGGCCACAGCCACATGGTCGGCGAGGCGCTCAGGAAGGGGGAGACCAGTATCCCGGCGCTGGCCGCCAGGAAGGCGGCCAGGACGTGAATCAGCAGGGTGATCCGCCGGCTGTTGACCCCCATCAGGGCCGCCGCCTCGGGGTCCTGGGCCACGGCCAGGATGGCCCCGCCGATCCTGGTCCGGGCGATGAAGAACCACAGGCCGGAGATGGTCACCAGGGAGACGGCCACGACCAGCAACCTCTGGCTGGGGACGCTGATCCCGGCGATGAGCACTCTCCCGGAGATGAACGGCGGGATGGACCGGGGCGCGGGGCCGAAGACCAGCAGGATGATCTCCTCGAACAGCAGGGCCAGGATGAGGGTCATGACCAGCATCGAGTCCATGTTGCCCGCCAGGGGCTTGAGGCAGATCTCCTTGATCAGCACGGCCACCACGCCGGCCGCCGCCAGGGCCAGGGCGAATCCCAGGGCCAGAGGCAGGCCCAGGGCCACCCCGGCGGTGAAGACTCCGTAGGCGCCGAGCATGTAGAAGGTCCCGTGGGCCAGGTTCATCACCCGGGCGATGCCGACCATCAGGGTCAGGCCCACGGCCAGCATGGCGTAGACCGCGCTGGCTACCGCTCCGTAGACTAGTATTTCGACCAGCAACGACTCAGACCCCTTGGGCCGGGCGCAAAGCGCCCGGCCCGGTGAGGGCGGTTATTTCAGCCAGGGCGGATTGACGAACTTCGAGGTGGCGAACCGCTTCGGCCACAGGACCACCCACCGGCCCCCCGCCTGCCACTGGGTGACCAGGAAGGGGGTGTACTTAGGCGAATACAGGGCGTCGTGCGTCTTCTTGTCAAAGACGATCCGACCGGCGGTGCCCGTGTAATCGGTCCGCGCCAGGGCCTTGATCAGG
>JAHJDS010000383.1 GCA_018812395.1 Pseudomonadota bacterium | reverse complement strand
GGGACCGCCGCTGGGAGCGGGTCGAGGAGGCCTACCGGTCCCTGGTCAAGGGCCAGGGCCGGACGGCCGTCGAGGCGGTGGCCGCGGTTCGGGCGGCCTACGATCAGGGGGAGACCGACGAGTTCGTCAAGCCGGTGGTCATCGTCGAGGACGGTGCCCCGGTGGCGACCATCGCCGAGGGTGACGGCGTGGTCTTTTTCAACTTCCGGGCCGATCGGGCCCGGGAGATGACCTTTGCCCTGACCGGACCCGATTTCGCCGAGTTCGACGTGGCCGGCCGGCCCCGGCTGGCCGGGTACGTCTGCCTGACCCGGTACGACGATTCCTTCGACCTGCCGGTGGCCTTCGCGCCGGAGCGGCCGAGAGACACCCTGGGCCAGATCGTGGCCGAGGCCGGTGGCCGGCAACTGCGCCTGGCCGAGACCGAAAAGTACGCCCACGTCACCTACTTCTTCTCCGGCGGCGAGGAGACGCCCTTCAGGAACGAGGACCGGATGCTCATCGACAGCCCCCGGGACGTGCCGACCTATGATCTGAAGCCGGCCATGAGCGCCGTCGAGGTGACCGATGAACTCCAGCGCCGGATCAGGATGCGCCGCTACCGGCTCATCGTCCTCAACTACGCCAACGGCGACATGGTCGGCCACACCGGGGACCTCCGGGCCGCCGTGTCCGCGGTCCGGACCCTCGACGCCTGCCTGGCCCGGGCCGTGCCCCTGGCCCAGGCCTTTGGCGGCAGCGTCATCATCACCTCCGACCACGGCAACTGCGAGCAGATGATCGATCCGGGTACGGGCGCGCCCTACACCGCCCACACCGTGACCAATCCGGTGCCCTTCATCCTGGTTGATGATCTGTACCGGCGGGCCGCCCTGAGGCAAGGGGGCATCCTGGCCGACGTGGCCCCGACGGTCCTCGACCTCCTGGGCCTGGCGCCGTCGCCGGCCATGACCGGCCGCTCGCTCATTGAACGAGGAAAACCATGAACCTTCGACGTACCCTCGTCCTGGTCCTGATCGCGGCCCTGATCGCGCCGGCCCCGGCGTCGGCCATCAGCGTGGCCGAAGAGGACAAGATCGGCCAGCAGATCAACATCCAGCTCAGGCGGCACCTCAAGTTCGTGTCCGATCCGCTCATCCTGAACTACCTCAACCGGCTGGGCAACAAGGTGGTGGGGCTCATCCCCCAAAACCCGTTCAAGTACCGCTTATTCATCATCAATCACGATCAGGTCAACGCCTTCGCCACCCCGGGGGGCTACGTCTACCTCCTGCGCGGCCTGATCGAAACGGCCGAGAACGAGGCCGAACTGATGAGTGTCCTGTGCCACGAGATAGCCCACGCGGCCCTCCGGCACATCTCGGACCGGATGCGTAAGGCCAAGCGGGTGAGCCTGGCCACCCTGGCCGGGCTGCTGGCCGGGGTGCTGCTCGGCGTCGCCGCCGGCGGCCAGGCCGCCGGCCAGATCAGCCAGGCCCTGATGGCGGGCAGCCTGGCCGCCGGGGCCTCGGCCATGCTCAGCTACTCCCGCCAGGACGAGGCCGAGGCCGACAACCAGGGCTACAAGTACCTGACCACCCTGGGCTACAACCCCCGAGACATGATCTCGATGCTGAAGCGGATTCGGCAGGCGGGCCTGGGCATGGGCGACTTGATTCCGTCCTATCTCAAGACCCATCCCGGGACGGACGATCGCATCCTGCAGATCCAGATGCTGATGCAGCGCTCCCCGTTCCGCCGGCGCTCCTCGTACTCGACCGGACTGTTTCCCCTGATCAAGACCCGGCTGGCCGCCCTCTACGCCCCGGTGGACAAGGCCAAGACCGAGTTCCAGCGATCGGTGGCCAAGAGGCCCCGGGACAAGCTGGCCCGCTACGGCCTGGCCCTGGTCCTGCGCCGCCTGGGTCGGACCCGGGAGGCCCTGGCCCTCTTCCGGCAACTGATCCGGAGCGATCCCGACAACCTGATCTACGTCCGCGGCGTGGCGGTGACCTATTACCAGGCCGGAAAAATGGCCCAGGCCCGGGAGGGCCTGACCCGGGTGCTGATCAGCCATCCCAACGACGTCCAGGCCCTGTACTACCTGGGCCGGGCCTACCAGGAAAGCGACGACGTCGACGCCGCTTACGGCGTCTTCCGTCGCCTGATCGGGATCGCCCCCAACCTGCCGGACGTTCAATACAACTACGGGTTGGTCCTGGGTCGCAAGGGGATGGAGGGGCTGGCCCGCTACCACCTCGGCCTGGCCGCCCGGATGCGGGGCCGCCTCAAAGACGCGCTGTATCACTTCAAGGTGGCCCAGCGGTACCTCAAAAAAAGGCCCGACCTGCTGGCCAAGATAAAGGACGAGGTCAAGGGCATCAAGAAAATCCAGAAGGACATGCGCCGCGACGACGGCCGGCTGTGACGTTTTGGCGCGGGAGCTTCCCCTCCGCGGATCGCCATCCGGCCGGGCCCGCCCGTCCCCGCGGCCCGGGCCGCCCTGGCCGGTCAGACCCGGCGGGGAGAGACCGACCTACGACCGGGGGTAAGGCTGGACGTCCAGACGGGTCAGCCCCGCGTCCCGGCCCCACTTGACGGCCCTGGCGAACTCGGCCCGGGTCAGCCGCCGGGCGATCCGGGGGTGGAGGTGGGCCTGGTGGGCGGGCCGGTACTGGGACATCAGGTTGACGTAGGTGTCCCGGGGCAGATGCCCGGCGATCCACGCCAACACCTGCTTGGTGCCGCTCACGTTGTTGGGCAGGACCAGGTGGCGGATGATCAGCCCACGGCGGAGCAGGCCGTCCTTGCCCGGCCGGGCCACGCCCACCTGGCGGTGCATTTCCAGGAGAGCCTGCTTGGTCACGGCCGGGTAGGACTTGGCGCCCGAGGAGTACTTGGCCGCCATGTCGGCCTGGCCGTACTTGAAGTCCGGCAGATAGATATCCACCACCCCGTCCAGGACCTTCAGCACCTCCAGCCGCTCCCAGCCGCTGGTGTTGTAGACCAGGGGCAGGCGCAGGTCCCGGGCCGCCGCCAGGTCCACGGCCTTCAGGATGTGGGCCGAGTAGTGGGTCGGGGTGACCAGGTTGATGTTGTGGCACCCGATCTTCTGCAGGGCCGGCATCACCCGGGCCAGCACCTCCGGCGTGGCCTTCCTTCCTTGGCCGGCGATGTTGATCGGCCAGTTGATACAAAACACGCAGCGCAGGTTGCAGTGGGTGAAAAAGACGGTGCCCGACCCGCGCCGGCCGACCAGGCAGCGCTCCTCGCCGAAGTGGGGGTGGGCGGCCGAGAGCATGAGTTGGGCCGTGGCCCGGCAAAAGCCCGCCTGGCCGGCCAGGCGGTTGACGCCGCACTCCCGGGGACACAGCCGGCAGGACGCCATCATGGCCCATAGTTTTGTGGCGCGTTGGCGTAGTTCGCCGCGACGATGCAGCCTCAGGTAGGCCGGCTCCCGGTCCCGGTGGGCGGCCGGGGCGGGCCGGGGCGCCAGGGTTGCGCCCAGGCCGGCCAGCCCGGTTTTCAGGCAGCGATCGAGGAATTGACGCCGGCTTTCATCCCACATGATGACCCCTCCTCCGGGCGTGATCGAGGAGCGTCATTTACAATGGGCCCGGCCGGCAAACTCAGGTGAGCTTGACCACCCGGTCGCCCTCTCGAACCCGGTCCGGGACCTTGAGGCCGATCTTCTGGCCGGGATGGGCCTCCTCCAGACTCTGGTGCTCCTCCTGGATGGAGCTGACCTCGGTTTCGAACTCGGTGGTGTGTCCGACGAACCGCAGCGTGTCGCCGACCCTGATCGACCCGGCGGTGACCTCGATGGCCGCGACCATGGGCTTGGCGAAAAACTTGATTACTCGGCCGATTTCCTCTTCGGGCATGATCCCCTCCCAAAAAACCGATGCACAAAGGCGCCTCGGGCCGGGCCGGATGAAGACCCGACCCCCGGGGCGTGGTTGGCCAAGGTTCCGGCGGCCGTCCCTGCCTGACGGTGGGCGGCCGATCGTTTCCCGCCGGTCGGACCGGATCGTCGGCCGAGCGATGAACCTGATTCAGATTACCACCGTCCTCGGCGTCGGCGCAAGAGGGGCGGCCGATTCCCAGGTGGTCTGAAAAACAGACGGAGTTCCTCACGGCGGGTGGGATGGCGGATGCGGCCGGGTGCCGTCCGGGCGGGCCTCAGTCCACGTCCAGGCCGGGACAGGGGAATTGCCGGCAGGTCTCGGCCACCTCTTTCCGGATCGCGGCCAGGGCGGCCTCGTCTTCCGGGTGGCGGGCCACCCGGTCGATCCACTCGGCGATCTGCATCATCTCGGCCGGGCCCATGCCCCGGCTGGTGACGGCCGGCGTGCCCATCCGGACGCCGCTGGGATTTTTGGGGGTGCCCGTGTCGGCCGGGACCATGTTGTAGTTGCAGACGACGCCCGCCCGCTCGAGGGCGGCGGCAAAGGGCCGGCCGCCCAGGTTCAGGTTGCGGAGGTCGATCAGGAGCAGATGATTGTCCGTCCCGCCCGACACCAGGTCAAAGCCGCGGTCGAGGAGCGCCTGGGCCAGGGTTTGGGCGTTCTGGACCACCCGGGCGCAGTATTCTCTGTACGCCGGGGTGGCCGCCTCGGCCAGGGCCACGGCGATGGCCGCGGTGACGTGGTTGTGGGGGCCGCCCTGCAGCCCCGGAAACACGGCCCGGTCGATTTTCGAGGCGAGTTCCTTCCGGCAGAGGATGATCCCGCCCCGGGGCCCCCGCAGCAGCTTGTGAGTGGTGGTGGTGATCACGTCGGCGTGAGGGAAGGGGTGGGGATGCTCGCCGGTGGCCACCAGGCCGGAGATGTGCGAGATGTCGGCGGCGAAATAGGCCCCGACCTCCTTGGCGATCCGGCCGAAGGCGGCGAAGTCGATGATCCGGGGATAGGCCGTGGCCCCGGCGAAGATGAGCCGCGGCCGGTGGGCCAGGGCGGTCTTCCTGATCTGGTCGTAGTCCAGGCGGCCCGTCTCCGGGTCCACGCCGTACTGGACCGACCGGTAGTAGTGGGCCGAGAAGTTCACGTCCCAGCCGTGGGTCAGGTGTCCGCCCTGGGGCAGGGACAGGCCCATCACCAGCCCGCCGGGCCGGAGCAGGGCCATGTACACCGCCTGGTTGGCCGGCGAGCCCGAATAGGGCTGGACGTTGGCGTGCTCGGCCCCGAAGAGTTGCTTGGCCCGCTCACAGGCCAGGGTCTCGATCTGGTCGATGTACTCCTGGCCCTGGTAGTAGCGTTTGCTCGGGTAGCCTTCGGAGTACTTGTTGGTCAGGACGCTGCCCGTGGCCGCCATGACCGCCCGGGAGGTGTAGTTCTCCGACGGGATTAGCCGGATGGTCAGCCGCTGTCGCCCTTTTTCCTGCTCGATGAGGTCGAAGACGGCCCGGTCGGTCCGCTGTAGGGCGCTGGCCGGTGGCGAGTCGATGTCAGACATAATCGTGTTGTATGACACAGGGCGGGGGGGGATGTCAAACCATTTCCAATCCGGGTAGTGGACAGGCTTACGACTTGGATTCACTTGCAAACAGGACCCGGCGGCGCGGTCGGGTCCCATGGCGGCCGAAGCTGACGGTGGTCGCCGCGCCCGGCTCGCGCCCCCAAAATGAGCCGGATTGACCCTACAATCCGGCTCTCTTTCTTCGGGTTTTTGTCCCGGAGGTTTTGTCCATAACAGAGAAAGCCGGATTGACCTGACAATCCGGCTCCCCCTGGAGAAACGAGAATCTGTGAAGTTGGTGCCCGATAGATAGGCAAACAATGTGCCAAGTGCCCGACAAAAACGGAAAGGAGGATATATCGGCCGTTATAACAGTAAGTTGACCGATACAGAAAAACCGGCCACTCCTCGGCCCAGCCCTGGAAGGCCACCAAAAAAGTAAAGCTCAATCCCCATTTCGTGTCCGAACGTCGGTTGGTGGAGGATGGTTACGCCGGCCAACAGGTATATTTATTTAGTTTATCCAATAAGATACGTCCTGGGTGGCGTCGATTTTCAGGTTTGGGGGGACCTGGTTTCAATTTCGTAATTCGTAAAAAAAATTTTACCCCGCCGTCGGGGACGAGGGTGAAAACCGAGATAACTGACTAAAGTCAATCAATAAATTGGCAGTAAAAAATATTTTACTGGCCGGTAAAATATTTTTGACCTCTACCCCGGGGTCAGGTTGAACTTCTTCATTTTGGCGTAGAGGGTCTGTTTGGTCAGGCCCAAGGCCTCGGCGGCCTGGGCCTGGACGCCGCCGGCCCGATCCAGGGCCTGGGCGATGAATCGTCGCTCGAGGCCCTCGAGGGCCTGGTTGAGGCTGGCGCCGGGCGGCAGCTCGAGGTCGGCCACGTCCATTTTCCGGGGACCGGGCCGGCCCAGGTCGGCCGGCAGGTCCCGGGGCCGAATGGTGTCTCCGGTGCACAGGATCACCGCCCGCTCGATGATGTTTTCCAGCTCGCGGACGTTTCCCGGGAAGGCGTGGGTTTTCAGGACGTCGATGGTGCGCGGGTCGAGGTCCAGGCCGGCCTGGCCGGTCTCGCGGCCGTACTTTTCGACGAAATGGGCGGCCAGGAGGGGAATGTCGTCGGGGCGTTCCCGTAAGGGGGGCACTTCGACGGCGACCACGTTGAGCCGATAGAAGAGGTCCTCGCGGAATCGGGCGTCGGCCACGGCCGCCTTGAGGTCCTGGTTGGTGGCGGCCAGGATGCGGACGTCCACCTGGTGGGTGGTCGTGCCGCCGACCCGTTCGAAGGAGCGCTCCTGCAGGACCCTGAGCAGCTTGATCTGAATGGTCGGGGGGATGTCCCCCACCTCGTCCAGAAAGAGGGTGCCGCGGTCGGCCAGTTGGAAGCGGCCCCGGCGGGCCGCGGTGGCCCCGGTGAAGGCGCCCTTTTCGTGGCCGAAGAGTTCGGATTCGAGGAGGGTCTCGGGGATGGCGGCGCAGTTGAGGGCGACAAAGGCGTTGTCCTTGCGCGGGGAAAGCTGGTGGACGGCCCGGGCGATGAGTTCCTTGCCGGTCCCCGACTCGCCGGTGATGAGGACGGTGCTCTTGGTCGGGGCCACGGTCCGGATCAGTTCGAAGATGTGGTGCATGGACTTGGAGGCGCCGATGATTTCTTCGAGGCCCATCTGGCCGGACAGCTCCTGCCTGAGCAGCCGGTTGTGCCTCCGGAGGCGTCCGATCTCCAGGGCCCGCTCGATGGTCCGGAGCATGGCCTCGTTCTCGAAGGGTTTGAGGACAAAGTCGTAGGCCCCGGCCCGCATGGCCTCGACGGCCTTTTCCACCGTGCCGAAGGCGGTCATCATCACCACCGGCATGTCCGGGTCCACGTCCTTTATCTTCCGGATCAGGTCGATGCCGTTGAGCCCCGGCATCTTCATGTCGGTCAGGATCAGGTCCAGGTCGGTGTCGGCGATGACGTCCAGGGCGGCCCGGGCGTTGTCGGCGGTCAGGACGTCGTAGCCCTTTTCGGCCAGGAAGTCCTCCATGACCAGCAGGTAGTTCTTCTCGTCGTCGACGACCAGAATCTTTTCCATAGACGCCTCGCTACGGCTCGACGGGCAAGGTGATGCGGACGGTGGTCCCCTTGCCGGGCTGGGACTCGAGACTGACCCGGCCGCGATGTTCCTCGACGATGAGGCTGTGGACGATGGCCAGGCCGAGGCCGCTGCCCTTTTCCTTGGTGGTGAAGAAGGGGGTGAAGATCTTTTCCCGGACCTCGGGGTCGATGCCGTCTCCGGTGTCGGTGATGGTCACCGCCTTGGCCCCGTTGGCCAGGGGCGAGGTCCCGACGGTGATGGTCCCGCCCCGGGGCATGGCCTGAATGGCGTTGACGAACAGGTTCAAGAAGGCGCGATAGAGGAGGTCCTGGTCGGCGATGATGCTTTGGGGGTCCGGGGTGAAGCGGCGGACGGCCTTGATGTGGTGCTTGTCCAGTTCCGGGGCCAAAAAGGTGAGGTTGCGGTCCAGGACGTCCTCGACCCGGCAGGGGGCGCTATCGGGCCTCTGGGGCCGGGCGAAGTCCAGGAACTCGGTGACGATCCGGTTTAAGCGGGACGATTCCTCGATGATGACCGAGACCAGCCTCCCCTCCCGGCTGTCCCCGGGGGCCCGGCCGGCCATCAGCTCGGCCGTGGAGCGGATGATGCCCAGCGGGTTCCGGATCTCGTGACTGACCGCGGCGATCATCCGGCCCAGGGTGGCCAGTCGCTCGGCCTGGTTGAGCTGTTCCTCGAGCTTCTGCCGTTCCTTGGTCCGCCGCTCGAGGATGCGCTCGCCCCGAATGACGATCGCCCTCAGAAAGACGAAGATGAGGGCCGTGACCAGCAGGCCGACGCCGATGAAGATGAGTTGCTGCTGCCGGATCTCCCGGTACTCCCGGGAGATGTCGAGGGTGATGTCGAACACGCCGGCGATCTGGCGTTTCTGGCCCTTGAAAATGGACGGTACGCGCACCGGGATGAAGGCCCGCAGGTACTGGCCCCGGCCGTCGCCGACCAGGTTCAGCCAGCCGCCCCGATAGACCGGTTTGACCAGCCGCCCGCCTCGAACGGCCCGTTCGATATCCCGGCGGGAGAGGCGGGGCGTTTCCATGGACAGAAAGCCTTCGACCAGATAGATGGGGGTGACGTTGACCCCGAAGATGCGGTCGTCCTGGACCCAGTCGGTGGAATAGGCGGTGGTGCCGTTCATGCTGACCAGGTTGACCTTGACGATGTTGGTGCCCCGCATCGAGTTCTTGACCACCTGATTGAGCAGTTCGAACTGGCCCGGTTCCCGGATCAGGACGTAGCCGTACCAGCGCACGGTGGGGACGAAGAACTGGAAGAAGACGGCCATGTTCAGCTTTTCGGCGATGATGATCGCCTTTTCCTCGGCCTCGGCCAGGATAATGCGCCGCGAATGCTCGGCAAAGAACCAGGTCATGGCGAAGGTGAAGACGGCCAGGACCAGGAGACTGGTCAGGGAAAAATACCTGGCCAGCTGGAACGGCCGGCTGGAATCGACGCCGCGCTGGGCGGGCTGACCGGTCATTAATTTTTGAACCTCATATCGGTCGGCACCCGGGCGGCGTAGTCCTCGAAACCGGGCCGGCCTAAAAGGCCGTAGGTCAGTTTCTTGCTCAGTTCGACCCCGGGCTGGTCCAGGGGGTTGACGGCGTATAGGCCGCCGGCGAACACGGTCGCCGCCTCGAAGAGCATCAACGCCTGGCCGACCGAAGGGGCGTCCACGGCCGGCAAGGTGATGGTCAGGTTCATCCGGCCGGCCTGGGTCAAGGCGGCCCGGGTGGCGAACCCCTCGGCCTGGAGCAGTCGGCCCAGGTCGTGGCCGCCCAGGTAGGACAGGCCGTCGATGGCCCGGAAGACCTTGGGGATGGCCACCTTCCGGCGGAAGGACTCGACGAACATGAACATGACGACTTTATCCAACGGACCTTCCATGTAGAGCTGGAGCTGGGAATGCTGGTCGGTGGCCCCCAGGGCGGCCACCGGGGTCGGACCGACGTTGACCTCGCGGCCGGATCGGTCGTACCGCTTGCCCAGGGACTCGGCCCAGAGCTGGGCGTACCAGGCGGCGAATTGGCGCAGGCCGTCGGCGTAGGGCATCAGGACGTGGACGCGCCGTCCCAACGCGGCGTCGGCCAGGTGCAACGCCGCGCCCAGGGCGTAGGCCGGATTGGCCACCGGGTCGGCCTTGGAGCAGCGGCGGGCCATGGCCCCCGCCCCGGATAGGAGCGCGTCGATGTCGATCCCGACAGTCGCCGCCGGCAGCAGCCCCACCGGCGTCAGGACCGAGTACCGTCCCCCCACGGCCGGCGGCACGTCCAGGGCGGTGAGGCCTTCCTCTTGGGCGATCCGGCGCAGATTTCCGCTCGACGGGTCGGTGGTCAGGATCAGACGCTCCCGGAGCTTGTCCGGGCCGAGTTGTCGCTTGAGACGGTGGTAAACGACCATGAACTGGGCCATGGTCTCGGCCGTGCCCCCGGACTTGCTGATGACGTTCACGGCCACCTCCCGGCCGCGGAGCAGGTCCAGCAGGGCGGCGAAGGTGTCGGGGTCCACGTTGTCCATGACGAACAGGCGGGGACCTTTCCGCTTGGCGTCGGGCAGCAGGTTGTAAAACGGCGGACACAGGGCCGTCTGTAGGGCGACGGCGCCCGGGGCCGAGCCGCCGATGCCCAGGACGACCAAGTCCTGCACGGTGCGGCGCAGCCGGCGGGCGACCCGTTTGACCGGTCCGGTGTCTTGCTGCTGGGGCAGGCGATGGATCAACAACTCGCCCCGTCGCCGTTGCCGGACCAGGTCGTCGTGCACGGTCGCGGCCAGGGGTTTTATCCTTTCCAGGTGGCCCGCGCTCAGGCCGAGACCACGGCCCAGGGACGCGGCGAACATGTGACGGACGTCCAGGCGGATGGGGGCGATTTTGTTGCCGGCCACGGGTTCCTCCACCAACGTCAGGGGGCCATGGGTTTGGCCAGGACCTGGCTGACGAACAGGTCCGGAAAACGCTTCGAGGCGGCCGAGTTGACCAGGCAGACGGTGTCCGCTCCGCGTCCGGTCCCGGCCACGGGCACGACCGGCCGGCCCTCGGGGACCAGGCCGGCGTCGACCGCCTTTAGACAGGCCTCGGTGTTGTGGGGGCCGGGCCGGTGAAAGTAGACGACTTCCCGCCCGGCGTGGCCTTGGGACGTATCTTCCATCATGGCCTGGGTTATATCATTTTCGGCCCGGTGTTTTCAAACCCCCCGTGATTTCTTCTGGGCGGCCATTCCGTCGAGATACTTCTTTATCCGGGCCTCGATGCCCCGCGCCGTGGGCTGGTAGTAAATCCGGTCGGCCAGTTCGTCCGGCAGGAGGTCCTGGACGACGGCCGCGTCCGGATCGTCGTGGGCGTACTGGTAGTCCCGGCCGTAGCCCAGGTCTTTCATCAGTCTGGTCGGGGCGTTGCGGATGACCAGCGGCACGGGCAGGGGGCCGTAGCGTTCGATGTCCCGGCGGACGAGGCCCTGGGCGGCGTAGACGCTGTTGGACTTGGGGGCCGCGGCCAGCCAGACCACCAGCTGGGCCAGGGCCAGGTCCCCCTCGGGCGACCCCAGACGCTCGTAGGCGTTCCAGGCGTCGAGGGCCAGACGCAAGGCGCCCGGGTCGGCCAGGCCGACGTCCTCGCTGGCGAAGCGGGTCAGCCGCCGGGCGATGTAGCGCGGGTCCTCGCCGGCGTCGAGCATGCGATAGAACCAGTACAGGGCCGCGTCCGGATCGGAGTCCCGCAGCGACTTGTGCAGGGCCGAGATGAGGTTGAAGTGCTCCTCGCCGCTCTGATCGTAGCGCAGGGTCTTTTGCTGGACGGCCTCGGCGGCGATTTTGCGGGTGACGCGGTCCTGGTTGGCCCCTCCTTCGGTCCGGGCCAGGCCGGCGGCCAGTTCGAGGCCGTTCAGCAGCCGGCGGGCGTCGCCGTAGGCCGACTGGACCAGCAATTCCAAAGCGTCCTGGTCCCAGGTCAGTCCCAGGGGGCCGAGCCCTTGGTCGGTGTTGGTGATGGCCCGCCGGGCGACGTGGTGGAGGTCCTCTTCGGTCAAGGGATGCAGGACCAGGACCCGGCAGCGGGACAGGAGAGCGCTTCTGACCTCGAAGGACGGATTCTCGGTGGTGGCGCCCATTAGAGTCAGAAGGCCCGATTCGACGTGGGGCAGGAAGGCGTCCTGCTGGACCTTGTTGAAGCGGTGGATCTCGTCGACGAACAACACCGTCCGATTCCGGCGGTATTTGAGTTCCTGGCGGGCCAGATCGACCACGGCCCGGATGTCGGCCACCCCGGAGAGCACGGCCGAGAAGGTGACGAACTTGGCCTCGAGGTGGGAGGCCATGATCCGGGCCAGGGTGGTCTTGCCGCTCCCCGGCGGCCCCCAAAACAGGATCGAGGCCGGGGTGCCGGCCTCGGCCAGGCGCCGCAGGATCTTGCCCGGTCCGACCAGGTGGGTCTGGCCGAAGAAATCGTCCAGGCTTCGGGGCCGGAGGCGCTGGGCCAGGGGGGCGTCCTGCTGCTGGGCCGCCTCGGCCAGAGGATCGAACAGGTCCATCGATTCAGTATAGCACCTTGTCCGTCCGGCGTCAGGCCTACCTGGCCGGGCCGGTTCGACGTCCGGCCGGACAAGGTCTTCCCCGAGAGACCGAAATTTGGTATGGTGGGACGGCCCGGTGAAACGCCCCGGGGCCCGCGGGCCGACGACGCTCAATGGGGGAACGGACGATGACACGCCGCCTGACGGCGCTGACGGTGGTGGCCCTGATCGGCCTGTGGCCGGTCCTGGCCCTGGGCCAGATTTCGGGCAAACCCAAAGCCAAGAAGAATCTGCTCGGCTGGCGGAACCTGACCTGGGAGATGACCCGGCACAACATCCGGCTGCTCTACGCCGGGACGGTCGAGACCCGCAGCGTCAACGAACTGATGCTGCACAAGATCAAGGTCCGCGGCGCGAGGGCCCAGGTGATCCTGAAGCTCCACGCCCTGAAGCTGATGGCGGCCTTGATCGACGTCCCGAACGTGGATCGGGCCTTTGCCCAGGAGCTGTTTCTGGATTTACGAGAGGAACACGGCCCGCCCCATCGGGCCCGCCCCGGTCCGGTCTTGGCCCGCAGGCTGGTTGCGGCGCGGGAGCGGGTTTTTTACGCCTGGAACCTGAGCGGCGGGGCGCTGGTGCTGGTCTGGAGCCGGCAGCGGGGCGTGGGCCTGCTCTTCATCAGCACCCAGCAGTGGTGCGCCGACGCGGCCGGGCCGTACCTGAGCCGGATGGTCCGCTTCAGGGAGTGACGATCGATCGCTTGCGCCAAAAAAGGTGGTGGTCAAAAACCGGCCCGCTTCCCACAAGCGTCAAGAGGGGAAGCGGGCCGCCGTCGCTTGGTCACCAGGGGCCGAAATCCAGGCCGGATTGACGAGAGGTTCTCGCCGCGCACCCCGGGCCCGAACCGGCCCGATCGCCCCGGGCCGCCGGGCGACCCCGGCGCGGGTTACCCTTTTCGGAAAAATCAGGCCGTCTCGGCCGCCGGCCGCCGCCGGCCCGTGATGGTGTCCTGGGCCGAGAGGAACAGCGAGAACAGACACGGCACCAGGAACAGGG
>JAHJDS010000382.1 GCA_018812395.1 Pseudomonadota bacterium | reverse complement strand
CGCCGGACTCGGTCAGTGTTCTTGATTGTTGCCCGCTTCCGACGGCGTGGGAGGGAGCGTTTCGGGGGCCGGTTTTTGTGGCCCAATGACTACAAACGTTATAGAATAGATACCATCAGACCCATTCGGGACGATTTCCGCCGACATTCCCGGTGCAGGAAAAATTAAGGCGATCCTGGAGCGGCCTGGTCAAAAACCATGTCCAAACTCTCTAATAAAACCAGAGGAGGAGGAATCATGACTGACAAGGATGGCATCATGGCACGTCGTAACTTCCTGAAACTGGCCGCTCTGGCCGCCGGCGGAGCGGCGAGTCTGGGCGCGGTCGGCGAGGCCAGCGCGGTCCGAGCCCGGAAGGCGGCCCGCGAGCCGGCCAGCCCCATCTACCTGGCCCTGAACATGTCCAAGGTGGCCAATCGGCCCGACAGCTTCAAGCTGATGAAAAAGGTCGGCCCCAAGGTCTGCATTACCACGGCCACTCATCCCGGCTTTGTCGGCTTCCAGGCCAATCTTCAGACGGGCATCCTCCCCCTGGCCGGACGGTACGGCGGCGGCAAGGTCCACATGGAACGGGAACTAAATCCCGTCGGCAACTACCAGTACACCATGTGGAAGAGCTGGCGGGACCACGACGACTTCCACCTCAAGCAGTTCAAGCGGGTCTTCGAGCTGTGCGGAAGCTGCCTGTCCATGGTCGTCGAGGGACCGTGGGAGCCGGTCTACCGCGTCGTCAAGGCCAAGATGACTCAGATCAGGTCCATGGGCGACATCACCAAGCTGGCCGACGACCTTCGCCGGGGCAAGAAGTTCGTCCGCTTCGCCAACCCCCGGCGGTGCGTCTCGCTGGCGCCGCACACGGTCAAGCCCGGCCGTGAACGGGCCTTCGAGAAGGGCGTGGTGGACACCCTCGAGGCCGTGTCCGATTCGACCGGTTTCCTGGGTTACATGGTCCTCAAGCAGATCGGTGTCTGCGCCTTGGGCAGCTTCATGCTGGACCCCAAGTCTATGGCCCAGTCGCTGATGACCCTGGGGGCCAATCCGCCGGACAATCCCCAGCCCCTGTTCAAGACCCCGGAGGCCATGCCCCATCCCCCGGAGTACCTCGTCCACACCGAGTGGGATTCACCCGAAATGGCCCAGTTGGGCTTTGCCAAGGTCCTGGTCAACCACCGGATCCGACGGATACACGACCAAGGCGTCATGGCCCACCTGATCCGAGGCCCCTACATCATGTTCTTCAACCCAATGATGGAGGAGCCGGGCTGGCGGGATTACCTCAAGTAGTTCAAGGGACCGGCCGGGGGCGGGACCGGGTACGCATGACTCGCCCCCGGGCCGGATGGCCTTTGGTGGCCAGCCGGCATCTATTCAACACTCTGATTTATTAGATAAATGAGACAAGTAACTATCAAATGACAGCCATTCGGCCCGAGAGGCCACCCGGGCCATTTTCAACCCTGGCGGCCGTCACGGGCCGATTTTCGGCCAAATAGTTGCCCTGTTCGGCGTTATTCGCTTGACTGATCCATGGTATTTGTGATAAAAACCGCAAGTTGCTAATCACCACAACTGACGGGCCTTTTTCAAGGCCGGCCAACCCAAACTGGTCGGCGGTGAGCAGCGGGGGAAGGGTCATTTGAATTTCTTCAATCCTTCCAATCGGTTAAGTACTTAGACCGGCCCTGTTGGCGGGGCCCCGCTGAACAAGTTTTTCTTTCGAGGAGGACGACAAAATGCCCCTGGATCCAACCAAACACCAAGACTGGGAAATCGCCGAGGCGGCGGAAGCGACCATGAAGCCGATCAAACAGATCGGCGACGAATGCGGCCTGACCGACGAGGAACTGCTGCTCCACGGCCACTACGTGGCCAAGGTGGACTTCAAGAAGGTTCTCGATCGTCTAAAGGACAAGCCTGACGGCAAGTACATCAACGTCACGGCCATCACCCCCACCCCCCTGGGCGAGGGCAAATCCACCTCCTCGATGGGGCTGGTCGAGGGCATGGGCAAGCGGGGCCTGAACGTGGGCGCGGCCATTCGTCAGCCCTCGGGCGGCCCGACGATGAACATCAAGGGCTCGGCCGCGGGCGGCGGTCTGGCCCAGTGCATCCCGCTGACCCCGTTCAGCCTGGGGTTGACCGGCGACATCAACGCCATCATGAACTCGCACAACCTGGCCATGGTCGCCGTGACCTCGCGGATGCAGCACGAGCGCAACTACAACGACGAGCAGGTCAAGCGCCTGAGCGGCATGCGGCGGTTGAACATCGATCCCACCCGGGTCGAGTTCGGCTGGATCATCGACTTCTGCGCCCAGGCCCTCCGGAACATCCTCATCGGTCTGGGCGGCCGGATGGACGGCTTCACCATGCAGTCCAAGTTCGGCATCGCCGTTTCGAGCGAAATCATGGCGATCCTGGCCGTGGCCACGGACCTCAAGGACATGCGGGAGCGGATGGGCAAGATCGTGCTGGCCTATGATCGCCAGGGCAAGCCGGTGACCACGGCCGACCTCGAGGTGGACGGCGCCATGACCGCCTGGATGGTCGAGGCCCTCAACCCCAACCTGATGCAGAGTCTCGAGGGCCAGCCGGTGTTCGTGCACGCCGGTCCCTTCGCCAACATCGCCATCGGCCAGAGTTCGATCATCGCCGACCGGGTCGGCCTGAAGCTGTTCGACTATCACATCACCGAGTCGGGTTTCGGGGCGGACATCGGCTTCGAGAAATTCTGGAACCTGAAGTGCCGCTTCTCGGGCCTCAAGCCCAACGCGGCCGTGGTCGTGGCCACCATCCGGGCCCTGAAGTGCCACGGCGGGGCCCCGATCCCGGTGCCGGGCAAGCCCATGCCCGAGGAGTATTCCGGTGAAAACGTGGGCTGGGTCGAGAAGGGCTGCCAGAATCTGGTCCACCACATCAAGACCGTCAAGAAGGCGGGCATCAATCCGGTGGTCTGCATCAACGCCTTTTACACGGACACCGATAACGAAATCAAGGCGGTGCGGCGTCTGTCCGAGGCGGCCGGGGCCCGGGTGGCCCTCTCCCGGCACTGGGAGAAGGGCGGCGACGGGGCGCTGGAGTTCGCCGACGCGGTCAAGGACGCCTGCGACGAGCCCAACGAGTTCAAGCTGCTCTACGAGCTGGAGGTGCCGCTGCGCAAGCGGATCGAGATGATCGCCAAGGAGGTCTACGGCGCCGACGGCGTGGACTACTCGGCCGAGGCCAACGCCGCCGCCGAGCGGATGGAGAAGGACCCGGTGATCAGCAAGCTGGGCACCTGCATGGTCAAGACCCACCTGTCGCTGACCGACAACCCGTCCCTCAAGGGCGTGCCTACGGGCTGGCGGCTGTTCGTCCGCGACATCCTGACCTACGGCGGGGCCGGCTTCGTCGTCCCGGTGGCCGGGGCCATCTCGCTGATGCCCGGCACCAGCTCCAACCCGGCCTATCGCCGCGTCGACGTGGACGTCGAGACGGGCAAGGTCAAGGGCCTGTTCTAGCTGTCTGTCGGAAAAAGTCGTCCTGACTTTTTCCGACCGGCAATTGCCAAAAACGCGGTTTTGGCAATTGCTACAAATCGCTTGTCTTTTTCAAAGACCGCGTGATTTGCCGGGCCATCCATGGCCCGGCGAGGAGCCTGGTACGAAAAACTCCGACAGGCTCCTAGCCAATTCGGAGATCTGATCGGCCGGCGTTCCGGACGGTGACTTCCGTACGGAACGCCGGCTTTTTTAGTCTCGCCCCCACGGCGTCAGGGGGCGCCCTTAGGGCTTGCCTTAACCGGGCCGCGGTGTTAAGCTTTTCGACCATGAAAACGACGCGTCGTCAAGATCTGGCCTCCGGGCCGATGGGTTTGGAGCGACATGCCCGATAGCGCCCGCACCGGCGCCGCGCTGGTCATCGGCGGCG
>JAHJDS010000381.1 GCA_018812395.1 Pseudomonadota bacterium | reverse complement strand
CGGTAGATGTTGCCCTGATCGAACCGGGTCACTTGCCATTGCCCGTCGTACTTACTCGGGCCGCCAGCCTTGACCCGGCGCAGGTCCATCCGAACCCAGTAGATGACCCCGCCCCGCATTCGGGTCGAGCCCCGCAGGCTGACGCCGTACCCGGGGCACCGGGCCGTGGTCGCCTGAGCCAAAGGGGGTGCCAACAAGATCGCGACCAGAAACACCCCGCAAAGCCGAATCATGAGCCGGACTCCTATCTATAGAGGGTTCCTATTAGTTTAGCACATCGGCTCGGGGTCAAGAACGTAATCCGATCCCATAAAAATAGCGAAGCCGGGCCGACCGACGGCAGGGCGGCGGAAGGCCCGTCACCTGTTTAGATGTGATTGAAGCAAGATATGGCCGAGGTTGTCCGACAAGACGGTGAGTCAGAAACAGATGACCCGATCGCTTGACTTTACATTCTGGTAAAGGTCATTTTGGGTCGATTTGGACATGAATTCGTCTTCATCCACGCCGTGGATGGCCATGGACTTGCCTCAGGCCAGCAAAACGCCTTCGCTCAAGGCGAACGTCTTGCTCAGCGTTTTTAGTGGAAATCGCTCGGAATCACCTGACGAAAAATCCACGGCCGGGCCGTTGAGAAAGATGGTGACGTCGTCGTCCTCGTTGAGCATCAGGTTGGCGAACCGGAAGGCGTTCCACTGCACTTCCGGGTCAGGGCTGGAGACGATGATGGTGACGTTCATCGGCTTACCTCCAAGAATTCCGATGGATATAGCGGCTTATTATTGATAATACCGATACTCGGTTCCCGAAGCAAGACCGTATTGGTCTGAACGATCGGGATCTCGGGCGCGGGCCGGGAGGCGCGGCGGATGAGGGTCGGACTATTTAGGTTCGTGGCCGGCCGGATGATGGATCCGGACTATTGACACCTCCCCGGCCGGGCGGCCACGATCATCACCGGCAGGCCGTCCAGGTTGACGCGGCGGACCAAGGCGCACCAATCGATCCAGCGGCGGTCCGGTCCGGGGAACCGGTAGGTGACCCATGCCCCGGACGGTCTGGCCGCCGCGGCCAGGGCCCGGTAGGGATAATGTTTCGTGCCCGGCTGGTGCAGGTTCCAGAAGTTGCGGGCCATGTAGCGCCGGCGGGGGTGCCAGATGATCGTCCCTTTGAGAGACACGACGCTGAGCTGACCGTTTTTACAGAAAGCGATCCGGCTCAGCGCGACCAGACCGGCCTGGCCCCTGGCCCGGAGCAGGGCCACGGCCTGGTTGCCGGCCGCCTTGACCGCGGCCCGGGGACACAGGGTCGGCCCCGGTTTTGCCGTCCGCGGAGCCGCCAGGTCCAGGCGCATGACGAACACCTTCTCCTGACCGACGTCTTTCGACCAGTTGCTGGCCCAGAGCACGACCCGGCCGTCACGGGTGATGGTGGCGTGGGCCTCCTCCCAATATTTCTTGAACGTGCTGTGGACCTGGGCCAGGTAATAGACCCTGGGCTGACGGCGGTCCAGTTTGACCAGCACTATCTTGCGGCTGAGCCAATTATTGGTCTTTTTGCCCGGCTCCTGGTAGGTCGAGACCACGCACCAGCCCGGGGTGTTGCACGAGATGTGGACCCCGCCGGTGAAACCAACGGGTGAGTCGCTGCTGTAGAACAGCCGGATGAGCCGGACGCGACCCGTCCCGGCGTAACCGCCGCCCGACGCCGTGATGGGCTTGGTCCCCCAGTCGATGGGGATCAGGTCGATGTGATCGGTCCGGGTGTTCTGCATGACGATCACTTCCCGGCCCCGGCTGTCCAGGCCCACGTCCGAGTGGGCGGTGCCTCGACTCAGCCGGTGGAAGCGGGTCAAGGCGCGGTCGGCCATGGTCAGCCCGGACAGCCGGCTGGCGCCCGGGTCGCTGCCGATCAGGATGTAATTGCCCCGGGGCGACATGCCCACCCATTCGATGCCCTTCTCGTCTGGGGCCAACTTGAACAGGCCCACGACCCGGTCGCGTTGCCGGTCCCAGCAAATGAGGTAGCGCAGCCGGTAGTCGTCCTTCTTGCCCTGCAGGGCCAGGGCCCAGTAGCGCATGTCGAGCGAGGGTTCGCCCTCGTTCTTCATGGTCACCCGGTACAGGTCGGGCTCGGCCTTGATGATCGGGCCTAGTTTTGCGTCCTTCCGGAAATCCTTGACCACCGTCACCTGTTTGGTCCGAACGTTGAACCGGATGATGGTCAAGCCGCGCAGGCACCACAGGACGTCGTTCTTTTTCGGGTCCCACCGGGGGTCCTCGATGTCCGGCAGGAACATGACCCGATTGGACGCGGCGTCATAGGGCGGCCTGGCCTTGAACACCGCCCAGTCCCCCGAGTGAATCTGCCTGAGGACGATCAGGGACTTGTCCAGATTGAAGGGATCAAACCGGGCGTACTCCTGCCGCCAGACGGGTCCCTGGGTGACCCGGGTCAGTCTGGTCTTGAACCGGCCGTCGCGGAAGGTCTCGCCCACCCGGGGGACGTCCCGCCCGGTCAAGCTGAAGGTCGGATTGTGGTCGGCCAGAGGATTCGGCACCCGGATCAAGGACGCCGGGTCAGGGGCGCCTTGGCCGGCCACGGACAGCCAGAGGACCGACAGGGTGATGAACAGACCCTGGGCCGCCAGGCGGGCGGCGGCTTTTCCGGGCGCTGACGTTCTCATGGTCCGCTCCTCTGTTTCCGGGCCGGGAGTATGTTACGAAAAACTCCGACAGGCTCCTAGCCTCCATGATACCAGCTTAGCCTGCGCCCTGAAAAATGTTCAACGATAAACAAGGCCGGGCCGGGTACGGGCCTGACCCCCGGGGGATCGGGGGTCACCGGGAGTGGCGGGGCTGGAAGGGCTGAATCGAGGGGCCGAGGATCGGGCGGCTACCGGATGTAGTCCACCAGGCTGACCTGGGTGACCATGGACGAGGAGGTGAGCGCCGCCTGGTAGGCCTGCTCCTTGATCTTGAGGTCGGTGATGGCCTGAACGATGTCCACGTCCTCGGTATTGGCCAGGGTGTCGGTCAGGGTCAGGTTCTCGTCCGCAAAGATGTTGGTCCGGACCTCGAGTCGATTGCGCTTGGCCCCCAGGTCGGAGAGGCAATCCAGGATCCGTTGGCGGGCCGAGTCCAGCAGGGGCAGGATGTCCCCCACGGCGCCGTCGTCGTTCTGTTCCAGGGCCCGCTCAAAGGCCTTGAGCAGGTCGAACATGTTGTCGCCGGCGGCCAGATTCTGATCGCCGAACACGTCCTCGGCGGTGAAGTTGATCTGCAGACGGTTGCTGCGGGAGATGTTGATGTTGATGTCCTCGTAGTCGCCCTGGTAGTGACCCACGTCCACGGTGAACCGATCGCCGACGCTGAGGGTGCCCCGGTTCTGGAAGGCGACGAATACGCCGCGCATGACCCCGGTGGCGCCGGCGATGGGCGAGTCGGTCATCGAGGCGTTGTAGGCGTCGGCCGCGGTCCAGGTCAGTCCGCCGTCCTCGCTGACCCGTAAGCCGGCGCCGTTGTCCAGACCGCCGGCCAGGGAAGTGTGGTTCATGGCCGTGACCACGCCGGTGCCGTCGTTGCCGGCGGCCAGGGAGGCCCGGACCAGGACCGAAGCGGCGGCGTCCTGGTTGATGGCCTCCCGGATCTGGGCCGCGGACGAGATGACGTTGCTGCCGGCGTCGGTGGCCAGGTTGACGGTGATGATCTTGCCCGACACGGACACGGACAGATTCTGGCTGGCCGCGCCCGGATCGACGTAGGCGATCATGATGCCGTTGCCTTGGGTGCCGCCTTCGACGGCGGTGTACGTCAGGTCGTTGTCGGCCCCGGCCAGGGCGGTGGTCATGAAGGCCGAGGTCCCGTCCGAGGCCCCGGCCGTGGTCACCTCGAGGACGTACTTCTTGGTGTCCAGGGCCGAGACGGTGCTGTAACCCATGGCCTGGACGTAGCCCGCGCCGTCGTCGCCGTAGGCGTTCGCCACCGAGACCAGGGCGTTGGCCTGCGCGTGGTTCTGGATGGCGGTGGTGACGTCGGCGGCCGTGCTCTGGAGGGTGTCCAGACCGCCGGTGAAGTTGGCCGGCCCGTAGGCGGCGTTTATTTCGGTCAACCCGGTGCCGCCGGCCGCGGCGTTGACCACGATGCCG